>JADLFL010000024.1 GCA_020845575.1 Acidobacteriota bacterium
AGGTCCACACGCCCGGCACCCCGCGCTTGGTCATCTCCATCACTTCGGTCTTGGCGAGCAGCCACCACTCGTCGATGACGATCGGATCGAGCGCCTCGTTGTAGGGGCCGGTGCCCGTCGACGCGTACAGGTACGTCTGCTGTTCGTGCAGGTCGTGCATCACGGTGGGCTTCCACTCGTTCTGCACCTTCGTCACGTGGCGCGTGAGCGCGAGGAACTGGCCCATGCCGTCGCGATTGTTGTCGTGGGCGACGTACTTGCCCCAGTACATCAGCGGCAGGCGGGCATCGGCTTCGGCGCGCGCCTTGTTGAAGTAGTACGTGTCCACCTGCTTCTCGCGGCCGTCCACTTCGATGACGGGCGTGATGAAGGTGATCACGTTCTGGCGGATCTGCTGGATGAACGGCGTCTCCTGCACGATGAGGCGGTAGGCGAGTTCCTGCAGCATCTCGGGACCGCCGTTCTCGGGCGAATGCATGCCGCTCGTGAGCCAGTAGATCGGCCTGGCCGTCTTCAGCAGCGCCTGCGCTTCGGCTTCGGTGGTCGTGCGCGGGTCTGTCAGCTTCACGAGCTTGTCGCGATAGGCGGAGAGCTGCTTGATCGTCGCCTCGTCGGCGATCGCCAGCACCACCATGTCGCGGCCTTCCTCGCTCTTGCCGATCGTCCACATCGTGGCGCGATCGGACGCCTTGTCGAGCGCCTCGAAGTAGCGATGGATGTCTCTGGCGTACGTCAGCTCACCCGGCGTGCCGACGATGCGGCCGTGGAACTTCAGGGGCGTAGGGACGGTGGCAGACGCCGGCAGGTGATCGACGAGTTCCGTGGTGATGCGCGGATCCTGCAGGTATTCCTTGATCTTCGCGGTGTACTCCGCGTCGACGGGCTGCGGGGCTGCCTTGCGTGTCTGGGCGGTGACGGCTGGCGTGAGCAGTGCCGCCAGCGCCAGCGCGGTCAGGCGCGCCAGCGCGCGAGTGGCGGTCGGTGTCATCGAATCTCCTCTGTCGGACAATCCAGCGAATTCGCCAGCATGCTACCCCTTTCCGGCCCTCGTGATAGCGTCGGGTCGATGAAGCGACGGGAATTTCTGGCAAGTGCGGCGCTGGCGCCGTCGGCGTTCACCCTCCAACCGCCGGCTGCCGATGACGGTTTCATCTCCCTCTTCGACGGCACGTCACTGGCGGGCTGGTCGGTGGTCGACGGACGGGACACGGCCTTCCATGTGCACGACGGTGCCATCGCCGTCCATCCGAGCGACGGGTTTCCGGCATGGCTTCGGTCGGCGGGGCAGTACGAGAACTTCGACTTCTGCGGCGAGTTCTTCGTGCAGGGCTGGATGAACTCGGGGATCTACATGCACGCGCCCGAGCACGGCCGGCCGACCTGGTGCGGCATGAAGATCAACATCTTCCACCAGGTGGATGCCAGACCGGCGCCCGAGTCGATGGGATCGATCTTTCCGCTGGTGCCGCCGCGACTGGTCAACGTCAGGAACAAGGGGGAATGGAACACGTTCCGGATCCTCATGGACTGGCCACGGCTCCAGGTGTGGACCAACGACGCGCTGGTGCAGGACGTCGACGTCGAGTCGGTACCGGAACTGCGGCATCGCCTGCGTCGCGGCTACGTGGGGTTCGAGTCGCTCTCGTATCCGATCCGCTTCCGTGGTCTCCGGATTCGCGAACTGCCGTCACAGGTGTCGTGGACGAACTTGTACGAGTCCGCGGCCGACTTCGCCGGGTGGCGGGTGATGAGTGGCAAACCGCGGTTCGAGCCCCTCGGCGACGTGCTGCACGCCGATGACGACGGGCATCTGGCGACGCTCGAGACGTTCCGCGATTTCGAACTGCAGATGTACGTCCGCCATGCGCGGCATCACAACGGCGGTGTCGTCTTCGGCGGACCTGGCGGCGACGTCCCGGGGCCCCGGTACGAGGTGCAGTTGCACGACGTCGAAGGCGCGCACTATCCGACGGGATCGCTGTACGGACACAAGCGGGCGATCTATCCGCGCATCGAGCCGGAGCGGTGGTTCCTGTTCCAGTTGCGTGTAAAGGACCGGAGTTGCCTGGTTCGCGTGAATGGCGACACGGTGCTGGAGTACGACGGACTCGAACTGCCAACACCAGGACCGATCGCCCTGCAGGCCCACGGGCCGGGGAAGTGGACCGAATACAAACACATCCAGGTCCGTCGTCTCTGAGAGACGCGCGGTGTGGGCCAGGCCCTGCTGTCGAGCGAGATGACGTCGCTAACGCAGGAAGCCGCTCGTGGCGCAGGCCCGCAGCCACAGCACGAAGAGCAGGAAGCCCAGACCGAGGCCGACCCACGGACGGATGACATCCCAGCGGCCGACGCGCGTCTGTGGCGCATACGCGGTGGTCGTCTCGCGAAACGCTCGCCGCGCGCGTTCCAGCACCGTGGGATCGAGCGCGTCAGGCGCGGCCATGTCGAAGCGGCACTGCGGGCATCGCGCCCCCTGCGCGTCGTCCCACGTCGCCGTGCACACCAGGCACTTCATGCCTTCGCTCCGCACTCGGCGCAGAATCGCGCGGACGGCGTGAGCGCGCTGCCGCAACTCGCGCAGGCGCGCGCCGTGAGCGGCGTGCCGCACGCCTGACAGAACTTGCCACCTTGGACCTGCACCCCGCAGGCGGGACAGGTGATGGGCGATGGCAGAGGTGGCGGCGCCTCGTTCACGGCCGCAACCGCGCGATCGCGTGCATGCTCGGCGGCCCGGCGTGCGGCGGCTTCCTCGGCGCTCGGCGCGCAGGCCTCGCACATGCCGAAGGATTCGTTCCAGCAGTGGTCGGGACACACCCACTGTCCGCATCCGGCACACTTGCGGAAGTGCACCATCGCCTGGTGCACCGCCGCTTCGTACGCGGCGTCGCGTTCCTTGCCGCGCAAGCCGCGATCGAGGCCTTCCGCCGCGCGCTCCGCGTGCCAGCCCGTGAACCGGAAGAGGGCAAAGGCCTGCACCGCGGTCTTCAGGAGGTTCGCCTTCGAGGAGACGTACTGACTCTCCACGCCGCTTCCGCAGCGGTCGCAACAGAACTTGAACTTGAACCCGCCATCGTCGGACAGGTCCTGGACGTTGCGGACGAAGACGGTGAGCGCCACGGTGCGCCTGCAAGGATGCAACAGGGGGCCGGCAACCGGCAACCGGCCCGCCTTCGCCCGAGTGCGCGCTCCGCGCTTCGTCGGGGCTTCGGCGCCGCGGGCTATCATCGTCGGGTACCTTGCACCAAGGACGGCCGATGGCTACGAGTCCTCATGAACATCGTCGTGGCGCGTACGCGGGTCGTGACCGCGACACGCTTGCGTTTGCGTCGGCGGTGACTGTCGACGCGTTCGGCATCTCGGATCCCGGGAACGTCCGGCCCGCCAACGAGGACCACTTCCTCATCGCGCGTGCGGGCCGGTACTACGAGACGGTGTCGACGAGCCTTCCCGAAGGCGAGCTTCCATCGCGCGCGTCGGACGATGGCTATGCGCTCGTGGTGGCCGACGGCATGGGTGGACACGTCGCGGGTGAAGTCGCCAGCCGCCTGACCATCAGGGAACTGGTGCGCCTGTCGCTCGAACTGCCAGACTGGATCTCGCGCGTTGACGAGGACACGATCGACGAGGTCGTGCGGCGATCGGAGACCCAGATGGCATCGGCGCATCAGCGCTTGATCGATGCGGGCAAGCGCGATCCCGACCTGCAGGGCATGGGCACTACCGTGACGGCCGTGCGCAACCTCGGTCGGCTGCTGCAGGTGGTCCACGTCGGCGACTCGCGGGCGTACCTGTTGCGCGGCGAGCAGCTCTCGCGCCTCACGCGCGATCACAGCCTGGTGCAGATGCTCGTCGACAGGGGTCGCATGACGCGCGAGGAGGCCGAGCAGTCGACGTCGCGGCACGTGCTCGTCAACGCCGTCGGCGGCGTCAACGACAGCGTGCGCGTGGACATCGATCACGTCGGACTCGCCAACGGCGATCGCCTGCTGCTCTGCAGCGACGGGCTGAACGACATGGTGGGTGACGAGGCGATTGGCACGGAACTGCTGTCGGCGGCCACGGCAGAAGCCGCCTGCCGTGCCCTCCTCCGGCGGGCCCTCGCCGCCGGCGGTCGCGACAACATCACCGTTGTCGCCGCGTTCTATTCGTGGGAGGGGAGTGCCAGGGGGTGAGACCCCTGGCGTCCACGCCTCACCTTCGGGCACCGGCCAACAGCGCGATGACGGGAGTCCCTCGTGGTCGCCCGGGCAACGTTCGCCTCCACGTCGTCGTACGGTGTGAGCATGAACGATAACCACGCGTCCGCCCCCTCCGGCCAGGCTTCCGCCGGCCGTCGCGCGTTTCTTCACGGTGCCGCCCTGACGGTGGGTGCCGGTCTGCTGCCCGGCGTTGGCGCGGCACCCGCCACGGCTGCCGCTGCCGGTGCCGACCTTCGTCCGCTGACCGAAGCGGAGAAGGCGCTGCGCCTCGCCTCCAACACCTATCCGCTCCGCACGTTGTTCAAGCGTCGCGCCGACGCGCCGACGATGGGTGGCCCGGGCGCGGCCGATGTTGCGGCGATGAAGAAGAAGTACGGCGAGATCACGATGCTGGACATGCCCCAGTTCACCATCGACAACTTCCCGGGTGTGCGGAAGATGGATCTCTGGTCGTCGCTCTTCGGCGACGTGAACGACACCTCGATGTACAAGGCGTCGACGGTCACGCGAGACGGTCAGTCGTTCACCACGTACGAGTTCGATCCGGCGACGGCTTCCGGCAAGCAGTGGCTGGACCGTCTGGCGGCGCAGCAGGCCAGGCTGGGTGTGAGTTGCCACCACGTCTCCAACAACGCGCCGCGCAACATGTGCGACCTGGACGCCAACCTGCGCCGCGAAGGCATCGCTGTCGCCAAGGTGTGGCTCGACGCGTGCAAGACCATCGGTGCCAGGACGATGCGCGTGAACACGGGCGGTCCCCGCATCGTCCCCGGCGCGTCGGCCACGGCGGGCTACCCACGCAACGACGAGGTGGTCAAGTACATCGCCAACGCGGTGGAGTCGTTCAAGGAGATGGCCGACTACGGCGCCAAGGTCGGCGTGATCGTGACGATCGAGAACCACTGGGGCCTCAGCGCGGATCCGACCAACGTCCGGATCATCCTCGACGAGGTCAACCACCCGTTCTGTGAAGCGTCTCCCGACTTCTGCAACTGGGAGCACGAGTACATGCTCTACCACGGCCTCGACGCCCTGATGCCGTACACCCACCACACGGTGCACGCCAAGTACTGGGACCGCTGGAAGGACGTCGACCTCCAGCGCTGCGTGCGCATCCTCAACAACCATGGCTTCAGGGGCGTGATCGCGCTCGAGTACGAGGCCGGCTCGTGGAACGGCGTCGAGGGTGCGCAGCACCTCATGAAGGAAGTGATGAAGGCCCTGTAACCCCCGCGCGCGGTAGACTGCGGGCAGCCATGCGCATGCCCGCAGCAGTCATGTTCACCACGAGCCTCCTGACGGCCTGTTTCATCCTGGCTGTCGGCGAGGCTCGTGTCGTGTCGGCGCAGACACCAGCGGCCGATGATGGCGTACGCCTGCGCCGCATCGATGCCGGTTCCCGGACCGCGCCCGCGTCCGCCGTGGTCGTGGAGCGAGGCTCGCTCGTTCACACGGCCATGCTGTATCCCCTCGATCGTGACGGGCGAGTGCAGGGTGGCAATGACGTGCGCGCACAGGCCACGGCCGTCCTCGACCAGTTCGAGACAGCGCTGCGAGCCGCCGGCACGGGACTCGATCGCGTCGCACGCCTGCACGTGTACGTGGCCGACGCGGCTGCCGGCGCGGCTGTCGACGAGATGATTGCCCGGCGATTCGCCGCATCGTCGCGGCCCGCGCTGACGCGCGTCGAGTCGCGGATGCGGCACGACGGTGTGCTCGTGGCGATGGACGCCATCGCAGCGACGGCGCGACATCCCGCGTCTGGACGACCTGAGCGGCTGCGTGTCGACGGTCTCCCATCCACGGCTGGCGCGCACATCGCCATTCAGCCGGAGGGCCCTTTCGTCATCGTCTCCGGACGTGCGGCGCCCGGCGAGGGTGATGCCGCCGCCACGGGCACGATGGCGCAGTTGAAAGGCGATCTCGAGACAGCAGGGCTCGGGTTCGCGGACGTCGTGCAGGTGAAAGCCTTCCTGACCGACATGTCGCGTGCGGCGCAGCTTGAAGCGGTGATGGCCGCGACGTTCACGGGCACGCCTCCGCCGATCGTCGTGACCGAATGGCGTGGCGGGTCCGCGGCAGTGGAGATCGAACTCGTGGCCGCGGCACCTGGCGCGCGTGGATCGGAGCGCGTGACGTTCGTCGAGCCGATCTCGGCGCGATACAGCCGCATCGCGCGCGTATTCGCGGGCAATCCCGTCTTCGTGTCGGGGCTCACGGGCGCCTCGCCGGATCCGAAGGAGCAGGTACGGGCGATCTTTGCCGAACTCGGTGGCGTGGTGTCTGCTGCCGGCAGCGACATGCGGCACATCGCGAAAGCGACATATTACGTGTCTGACAAGGGCGCCGACGAGGAAATCAACGCGATCCGGCCGTCGATCTACGACGCAGCGCGTCCACCGTCGGCGTCGAAGATCTCGGTGCAGGGCGTCGGGCGCACGGGCGCCGTCGTGACGATCGACGCGATCGCGGTGACTGTCGGCCGATGACACTCGCGCGCGGCGCTCTCGCCATCGTGGCGTCGATCACGCTCGGCATCGTGGCGGCTCCGATGGCGCAGGTGGGGGATCGGGCGGCGATCGACACGGCGCCTCCACCCGCGCACTGGCAGATTCCTCCGGCGCCTGTGCGCACGCCTGAAGCGTCGATGGCGCTCATGGAGTTGCAGCCGGGATTCAGGGTCGAGCTCGTCGCCGCAGAGCCGCTCGTTCAGGACCCCATCGCCTTCGCGTTCGACGAGCGCAACGCCCTGTGGGTACTGGAGTGGCCGTCGTACAACTGGCAACTGCACGGCGTGCTGCCGGGACTCGACGCCGCGCCGACGCCGAAGAGCCGCCTCGTCGTGCTTCGCGACACCGGCAACGATGGGCGCATGGACACGCGCACGGTCTTCGCGGAGATGGACTGGCCGCGCGGGATCCAGCTCGTCGACGGGGGCGTGCTGGTGTTCGCGTTGCCCGAGGTGGTCTTCCTGAAGGACACGGACGGCGACGACGAGGCGGACACGCGCGAGGTCGTCGCCAGTGGCCTGCCCATTCCCGTCAATCCGCACCTGGCGCCGAGCAGTCCGTCGTGGACGCTCGACAACTGGACGTACGCGCTTCAGGTCGACGATCGGTTACGAATCTCCCGCGGCGCGGGGCAACTCGCGCGTTCGGGCCGTCTCGCGGGGCAGTGGGGCATGTCGCACGACGATGTGGGCCGGCTGTTCTTCAGTTACAACCAGGACCACATCCGCGCGAGTCTCGTGCCCACGGCGTACGCCACGCGCAACCCGCACTACACGGCGACGGCCGGGATCGACGTGCGCGTGGGCCTCGACAACGAGGTATGGCCACACGCCATCACGCCGGGCGTGAACCGGCGCGCGCAGCTGCGTGAGGATGGCCGGCTGCGCGTGTTCACGGCCAACGCCGCGCCCACGGTGTATCGGGGCGATCAGTTTCCCGACGACTGTCGTGGCAACGTGTTCGTTGGCGAATCGGCAGGCCGCCTGATCCGTCGCTCCGTGCTCACCGAACGCGACGGCATCGTCACGGGGCGCAACGCCTACGCCGAGCGCGAGTTCCTCTTCTCGAACGACGAGCGGTTCAGGCCGGTGTTCACCGCGACGGGTCCTGACGGCGCGTTGTACGTGGCGGACATGTATCGCGGCGTGATCGAGGGGCACCTGTTCCTCACGACGTTCCTGCGCAATCAGATTCTCGCGCGCGATCTGCACAAGCCGTTCGGAGGGATGGGGCGGATCTACCGCATCGTGCACGAGGGGCGTCCGCTCGAGAGACCCGAGCGCGTGGCGCACGACGATCTCGACGGGTGGGTCCGGCTCCTCGCACATCCCAACGGCCACTGGCGCGACATGGCGCAGCGGCGGATCGTCGAATCGCGCGACATGCTGGCGTCGACTGACGCATCGCCGCACGAGCGCAATGTCGTGCGCGCGCTTCGTACGCTCGCGACGACGCATGCCGACGCACGCGTGCGCCTGCAGGCCGTATGGACGCTCGACGGCATCGGTGCGGCCGACGACACGGTGATTCGCGCGGCACTCGCCGACGCGTCGCCCTTCGTGCGCATGGCGGCGCTGCGAGTGTCGGAATCGCGACTGACCGATGTCTCGTTGCGGCGGGCTGTCCTCGTTCTGGTGGACGATACGGACGTCGCGGTGCGGCGTCAGGTGATGTACACGCTGGGCGCCACGGCGGCAGGAGACGCAGAGGAGGCGCGCATCCGGCTGCTGCGGCGCGACATCGCCGTGCCCTTCGCGATCGACGCGTTCATGAGCGGGCTGTCGGGCCGCGAACTGATGACGCTGGAGACCATACTCGGATCTCCGTGGTGGACCGAGGATCGAGCGGAGCATCGCGCGCTCGTGACCGCGCTGGCCACGGCAGTGGCCAATGAAGGACGGCCGGAGGGACTGGCGATCCTGCGTCGTGCATCGAGCGCGTCAGCCGGTGCGCCGGCATGGCGGCAGTCGGCCATCCTCGATGGGATGGCGGCATCGAGCCGGACCACCACACCCACCGCGCCTTCGTCTGCCGTGGCCGGCGCGTCGGCTGCGGTCATCGAGCAGGGGCGCACGGCGTTCGCCGTGTGTGCGGCCTGTCATCAAGCCAATGGCAGGGGGCTGCCGTCGCTCGCGCCGCCTCTGGCAGGCTCGTCCATCGTGACGGGGCCGCCGGCGGCGTTGATCGACGTCGTGCTCGGTGGACGCGACCTGGATCCCGCGTATCCGAGCATGCCGCCGCTGGCAGCACTGCCCGACGATCAGCTCGCGGCGATTCTCACGTACGTGCGTCAGGCATGGGGGACCGCGGCGTCGGGAGTGACACCCGACGAGGTGCGCACACGCAGATAGAAATGCCACGAGGCCGGGAATGTCGGGCATGCGTGCCACGCCGGCGCCGGGCTCGGAGAGCCGGCCCTACTCACAGTGGCAACCAGGTAGGGCGAGCCCGACCCGCACAAGGCGGGTCTCCCCGATGCACATGATGGCGGGGCCCCGAGTGGCCTGTTCATGCGGCTCCTCTGCTGCAGTTCCACGTCGCGTGGAGAGACACGGAACGGCGTCGCGAGCGGCCTGCGCCGGACGATCGTTCCCGGTCATGGCCATCGGGACCTTGCGACGGTGCCGGTCTGTCGAAGATTGTGAGAGGTGCCAGCAATGAAGATCCCCGCGTCATCCATCCCCTGGTCCACCTGGCGTCCCAAACTCGTCGAGATGCTGGCCGGCTACGACCGGCGCACGTTCTCCGCGGACGCGATCGCCGGCATCACCGTCGGCGTTGTCGCGCTACCGCTCGCGATGGCGTTCGGCATTGCCTCCGGTGCCTCGCCGCAAGCCGGCATCTATACCGCCATCGTCGGCGGGCTGATCGTGTCGTTGCTGGGGGGATCGAGTATCCAGGTGAGCGGCCCGACGGGCGCGTTCGTGGTCATCGTCAGCGGCATCATCGCCGCGCACGGCCTCTCCGGGCTGTTGATGGTGACGATGATGGCGGGGGCGATCCTCGTGTTCCTGGCCGCAACGGGGCTCGGGCGCGCGGTGAAGTTCATTCCCAGACCCGTGGTGATCGGCTTCACGAACGGCATTGCGCTGCTCATCGCGTCGACGCAGGTCAAGGACTTCCTCGGGCTTGCCATTCCCGATCCGCCGAGCGAGTTCTTCGCGCGCATGGAAGCGCTCGTGGCAGGTCTGCCTGCGTGGAATCCGGCGGCGGTCGCGCTCGGCATGGTGTCGCTCGCGCTCGTGCTGCTCGTCCCGCGCTACTACCCGCGCGTACCAGGTTCCATCGTGGCGCTGGTGCTGGCCACCGTTGCCGTGTTCGTGTTCGATCTGCCCGTCGACACGATCGGATCGAAGTTCGGCGGGATTCCGAGCGGATTGCCGCACGTCGAGATGCCGGCGTTCCGCGCCGACCTGCTGTTGCCGCTGCTGCCGTCGGCGTTCACCGTCGCGCTACTCGCCGCCGTCGAAAGCCTGCTCTCGGCCGTCGTGGCCGATTCGATGACAGGCGACCGTCACAACTCGAGTGCGGAACTCATGGGGCAGGGCGTGGCCAACCTGGTGTCGCCGCTCGTTGGCGGCATTCCCGTGACGGGCGCGATCGCGCGCACGGCCACCAACTTCAAGTCAGGGGCGCGCACGCCGGTCTCGGGGATCGTGCACGCGCTCACGCTGCTGTTGATCATCCTGCTCCTCGCGCCGCTGGCCACGTACGTCCCGCTTGCCACGTTGGCAGCCGTGCTGTTCGTGGTGGCGTACAACATGGGCGAGTGGCCTGAGATTCCGGCGATCCTGCGCCTCGACTGGGCCGAGATCTCCGTGTGGGCGCTGACCTTCGGGCTGACGGTGATGGCAGACCTGACGGTCGCCGTCGAAGTCGGCATGGCGCTGGCCGCCCTGCTCTACATCCATCGCGTGACGGATACGACAGTGGTCCTGCCCGTCACGCAGGACTACATCGACGATGGGCGGGTGCACACGCTGCAGGACCACGACGTGCCGGATGACGTGGCGATTCTGCGCATCCAGGGGCCGTTCCTGTTCGGCATGACCGACAAGCTCGCCGACGCGACGGCAGACATCTCGGCGCTGCCGGCCATCGTCATCCTTCGCTTACGGAACATGACGGCCATCGATGCCACGGGGCTGCACGCGTTCGAACAGCTCAACGATCGCCTGCAGGCGTCGGGCCGGTCGCTGATCCTCTGCGGCGCCCGTCAGCAGCCCGCGGCCCTGCTGCACCAGGCCCGGTTCGTCAGGCACGTCGGCGCCGAGAACATCGTCCCCCACATCACGGCAGCCCTGAAGCGCGCCGAAGCCCTCCGCACCACCGCGGTGTAACGGGCGACCACAAGGGCCGCCCTTACGGGGTTTCAGGTGCGTCGATGTGTACGGACGACATTTCGCGGATCCGTTGTAGGGGCGACCCTTGTGGTCGCCCGTCGTGCGGCGACGTCTCGGGGATTCATCTGTAGGGGCGACGCATGCGTCGCCCCTACGTGCCGCCCGGTTGCCGGTTGCCCGTTGCCGATTGCCGGCCGTGAAAATGACAACGCCCGCGTGCGCCGTGAGGCACCACGCGGGCGTCGTTCCGACTTCAGCCGTGCGTCAGGAGTAGAACTCGACGACCAGGCGCAGTTCGATGGGGAAGGGGATGGCCGTGTCGTCGGGCAGCGTCGACACGCGCGCCGAGAGGGCGGCGGCATCGACATCGAGCCAGTCCGGACGGCTGAGCGCCTGACCGGCCTGCTGCTGCAGTTCGACGGCCTTCTTGGCGCGCTCGCGGACCGAGACCACGTCGCCGCGCTTCAGGCGCACCGACGCGATGTCGACAGGGCGGCCGTTGACGAGCACGTGACCGTGGTTGACGAGCTGACGGGCCGCGGGAATCGTGCGGGCGAAGCCGGCACGGAACACCACGTTGTCGAGGCGACGCTCGAGCAACTGGGCGATCATGGCGCCCGCGGGACCCTTCGAGCGGGCGGCCACGGCGGCCACGGCGCGAAGCTGACGCTCACTGACGCCGTAGTGGTACCGCAGCTTCTGCTTCTCACGGAGACGCGTGCCGTAGAGCGAGATCTTCCGCTTCATCCGCGGGCCGTGCTGGCCGGGGGGATGCGGGCGCTTGTCGATGCTCTTGGCCGACAGGCCGGGCAGGTTCATGCCAAGTGCGCGCATCACGCGCAACCGCGGACCTCTAAACCGTGACATGTAGTCTCCGAAATGCTTCTGCTGTGCCAGTGGGGTCACGCGAACACTGTGGCTGCACTGGCCCCCGCGAGTGTGAGCTGGACTCACACGATCCGAGAGAGTGTAGCCCGGACGGAGGGTTCCGTCAATGTGAACGGGGAACTCCGCCGGCAACCGGCAATCGGCAACAGGCAACCGGTCGATCTTCGGGCGAACTCGGCTCCGTTCCCCCTCTTCGTTCTGCCCGGAAGGCCCTTCCGTCATTCGTCATCCGGCATTCGTCATTTCCCCGGGCAAGCTTTTCCTATCCCTGAACCACGATCGCCGCGACGGCGTGCGGGCGCCGTGGGCCCAGCGCCGCGGCCAGCCGGGGGACCAGGGCCGGCCAGTCGTGGCGCGCCTGATCGGCCGGCGACATGCCGGTCGTTATGCCGGTCAGTTGGGCTCCGGGCTCACGGATGGCCCGGGCCCACTCCGGACGGTCGCGCCCCTCGCTGTCGAGGGCCCGCACCTCCAGCGCCGGCCCATCCCGATAGATGGCGACCACGCCATGCCCCTGAGCGCCGGCCCGCCGGAGCGCGAGCCGGGCCACGCGTCCCTCCGGCGCTTCCTCGACGTGGGCGAGGAGCCCCTCCACCAGCGGGTGGCCCGACGCAAAGAAGTCGTGCGTCTCGTCCTCGACGGCGTACTCGCGATCGAACGACCCGACGAACGAAGCGCCGGCAGACACGCCCGGCAGGCTGTCGACCAGCGCACCGCTGCCGAACTCGATCGCATGCGCGCGGCGGCCGCGCACCTCGTCGACGCGGAACCCGAGCCGCGCCGCCGTGTGCGTGATCACGCGCTCCATCGCATCGTCGAGGTCGGTCGGCACCTTCGCCAGAATCGACGGTCCGAGCGCCGCCCGATACGGATCGCGATGCAACTGTTGATAGGCCGCGTCGTGGATGCGCGCACGGGCGGCTCGTGCCTCCGCGAGGATCTCGTCAATCCGCGCATCGGTCAGCGGCGACAGCGACGCATCGACGGCGATCGCGTCGAGCACGTGTTCGACAGATGCCAGTTGTGGCTCGAGGCCCGCAATCGGTTCGTGGAACAGGCCGATGCGCTCGAAGAGGCGCACCACGTCGGCACCGATGCCGCCAGACGGCCGGAAGTAGACGATCTCGACGGGGATGCGGCGGCCGATGCGATCGAGCCGCCCGATGCGCTGCTCGACGGCTGCCGGCTTCCACGGCATGTCGTACAACACGAGGCGGGTACAGAACTCGAAGTTGCGTCCCTCGCCGCCCGCTTCGGTGGACACGAGCAGGCTCGGTCCGTCCTCGGCGCGGAAGCGTGCGACTTCGGTGTCGCGTCGCGCGGCGGAGAGTTCCTCGTGGAAGACACCGGTGGCCAGCGCACCGCGTGCGCTGAGCGCCTCCCGCAGCATCTCCAGCGTGTCGCGATGCGCCACGAAGATCAGGGTCTTCTCGCCGGCCGCGCGCCACCGCGGTGCCCGCTCCAGCAGCCACGCGAGGCGCGGATCCGTGCGGTCCATCTCGTCGGCCTGCTGGCGCAACGCGTGTTCGTCGGGGGCCAGCACGGCCTTCAGCGCCGCACCTGACGCGAGTGCACGGCGCACGCGATCGACGGCTCGCTTGGCAACGAGTGGTGATGGCGGTGCGGGTGTCGTCGATGGGGACACGGGATCGGTGCCACCGAAGCGACGCGCGTTCGCGACGGGCACTGTCGCGGCCTGCGCGATCACGGCGTCGGGCGTCGGTGCGATGTCGATGGGCCGTGGCTGGCGTGGCGGGAGTCCACCGATGTCGACGCGCCGTGTGGCGCTGGTACACGGCGGGAACGGCTCGCCCGATGCGAGCCGGGCCTCGACGTCCATGTCGGCCGGGAATTCCTCCGGCCGCAGCAGCTGCAGCAACCGGAAGAACCCGTGCGCATCGTCTTCGAGCGGTGTGGCGCTGAGCAGCACCACGTGCCGGCCGAGCGCGGCGATCGGGGCGACGGCGCGAAACGCCGGTCCGGCGGCGCGGCCCTGCGGCCATCGCAGCCGCTGCGCCTCGTCGACGACGAGCAGATCGATGCCCGCGTGGACGGCCTTCGACGTGAGATCGGGCCGTTCGATGAGCGTCTCGAGCGCGATCACCGCGCGGCGATGGACGTCGAAGGGATTGAACGACTCGCCGAAATCGCGTGCGACGTCTGTCAGACGCGGGGCGTCGAGGAGCGTGAACACCTGGTGGTACTTGCGCCACAGCTCTCCGAGCCACTGGACGGTCAGCACGTCGGGTGCGACGACGAGACACCGCTCGATGCGCTGCGTGTGCAGCAGCCGGTTCATGATGAGCGCGGCCTCGATCGTCTTGCCGAGGCCAACTTCGTCGGCCAGCAGCCAGCGGACGGGTAAGGTTGCCGTTGCCCGCTCGGCGACGTGGAGTTGGTGCGGGAAGAGCCGCACGCGGCCGCCGAGCATCGAACCGAGCCCGCCTGCCTCTCGCGACGCGAGCAGGCGCAGTGCGTCGAGCCGCGCCAGGAACGCCTCAGGGCTGTCGACGTCGCCGGCTGCCAGGCGCTCGAATAGTGGTCTGTCGCGGCGGTCCGGCGTGGCCGTCGTCGGCACGAGCGCATCGCTGCCGGCTGCCAGGCGCAGCGTGGTGTCCGTCGCCGGAAAGTGGACGACGAGCACGCGGCCCTCGACGGCCATCACCTGCCCGATGCCGAGTTCCTGATTGAAGCGATGGGTGAGCTGATCCCCTGTGGACCATGAGGACACGGCGGAGATCGTGACACATGACGTAGGCTCGTGGCGTGCCTCTGCTGATCGTGGTGCTCGTCGGCGTGCTGGTGGTGCTGCCTGTCGTGCTCGTGCCGTGGTCGATCCTGCAGCGCTATCGGGCCGGTGTGGCGCGGCGGCCGGCGCGCGGCTGGGTGGCGATGGTCAACGTCGTGGCCTTCGCGTTCTCGACGGGGATGGTGTTCGCGGGCGCGATGGTGTCGGAGTTCTGGGTGGCCGGAGCGCTTCGCGCGGCGCTCGTGGGATGGGTTCTCGGTGTGGCGCTGGGCGGCGTCGGGCTCGCGTTGAGCCGCTGGGAGCACGACGGCGCGGGCTGGCACTTCACGCCGAATCGCTGGCTCGTCGCGCTGCTCGCGCTGGTCGTCGTGACACGGCTCGGATACGGCATCTGGCGTGCGTGGACGGCGTGGCGGACATGGGGCGTTGCCGACTGGGCCGCGCACGCGGGCATCGCCGGGTCCCTTGGCGCCGGCGCGTTGCTCATCGGATACGGCGTCGGGTTCTGGGCTGCCGTCCGCTGGCGCATCGGCCGCCGGCGGCGATGGCAGGCCACGTCTGTGCGCTGACGCCTCGACGAGCGTTCTTCGAGTGACCCGCCGCGCGCGGGCAGGAGGCGCCGCGATGTCCCGTCCCGATCAATCGATCACGTTCCTTCGGCAGTACGGCTACAGCGTGTTCCGGTATCCGCGTGCGAGCGCGCAGCCGCTGGAGGTCATGCACCGCGACGGCAAGGACCTGTCGCGTCTCGGCACCCTGCCGCAACTCATCTCCATCGGCGCCCAGCCCCTGCCCGCCATCGCACGCGACGAAGCACCAGGTATCGACATCGACGGCACCGAGACGAGCAAGGTCAACGTCGCTATCGGCGTCAACATCCTCGGCGCCTTCATCGGCGCGCTCGGTGGGGGCAATCTCGGCCTCGCCGTCGGATTCAAGAAGGCCAGGACGGTGACCTTCAGGTACGCCGGCGTGATGGAAGACCGCGTGGACGTGCTGGCGCTCGAGAGCTGCATCAACGCCGGACAGGTCCTGGCGTCGCTCCCGCCTGGCACCATCGACAAGTTGATCGACGACGAGGTGTACGTGGTCACGTCGGTGCTGAAGACGCGCAGCATCATCGTGAGCGCGCAGGGTGAAGCCGGCAACAGCGTCGAGCTGGACGTGCCGGTGATCAAGGGCACCGTTGGGGGCAGCGTGAAGACGGAGTTCGAAGGTGCCGTCAGCAGCAGCGTCAGGTTCGAGGGCGACGTGCCCGTGGCGTTCGGGCTGCAGGCGGTCCAACTGGTCTTCGACGATGCGCTGCGACTGGCGACGACGAAGTCGCTGCCGCCGGGCGGCGCCGGGGCACGTACCGTGCGTCCCGGCGACATGCCGGGCGGCCGTCGTCCCGCGTATCTCGAGATGCGCGGCGCGTTCGTGCGTGTCGGTGAATAGCGGCCGGGTTTGCGACGCATACAGGCGTTCGGACGGGCTGTTCAAGATCCAGGACACCAATGCCTGCGCAACGCATCCGAGCCGCGTGCGTGATGAACGCGCGCGCGGCACTGTCCTTGCACGTCCAGCGCGCGTGATGCCGGTGCAAGCGCAGGAGTGGGGATGCGTCGTAGCAAGTGGGTGAGATCGATCGCAGTCGTCGCGGCTGTGGGACTGGCGTCGATGATGGCTGGAAGGGAGGCGTGCGCGCAGAGTGAGACCACGCGCGTGGACATAGGCGGACAGATAGGTGTACTGCGGTTGCCGGACTCGTCGGGCACGAATGTCGGTGTCGGCGGTCGCGTGACGATCAATCTCACGCGATGGCTCGGTGTCGAGAGCGAGTACCAGTTCGTGCCCAACGATGAGTTCGAGCAGTCGAGTGTGTTGGCGGAAGGGAGCGTGGCGGGCATTCGTTACGAGCGCCGTCGGTCGACCGCACTGTTCGGCGTGAAGGCGGGTTATCGCGGCGAGCGCGTTGGCGTCTTTGCCAGGGCCCGCCCCGGATTCACGACGCTCACCCATCGCGGCGTGGACTGCCTCGGCGAGGTGTGTGCGCTGATGCTGCTGGCCGTGCCCGAGTATCGACGGGAGTTCGCCCTCGACCTCGGAGGTGTGGTGGAGGTCTATCCCTCGACGCGATGGGTGATGCGTACGGACGTCGGTGCCCTGCGCATCCGTCACCGGAGCAGCGCGCCACCGTGCGCCTCCGGCGGTTGCACCTCGACGAACCTCGTCGCCTCGGCGGGGGTGGGGATCAGGTTCTGAATCTCTGACTCCTGATTTCCGGGCCCTCGAGTTCCTGCTGGTGCCCGGTGCCCGGTGCCCGATCGTATTCTTACGCGATGTCGCGTGTTGCGTTCGTCACAGAGAGTCGGTTGCCAGAGGGATCGGACGAGGATGAGCTCGTGTCGGCCATCCTCACGCCACGCGGCATCGACGTGGTGCACACCGTCTGGGACGACGCCAGCGTCGACTGGACGGCGTTTGCATCGGTGGTGATTCGATCGCCCTGGGACTACTACACGAAGGCCGACGCGTTCTGCGCGTGGCTGACGTCGCTCGATGTGGCGGGCGCCAACCTGTGGAATCGGCCGCGTACCGTGCTCGACAACGTCCACAAGCGATACCTCGTGGACTTCGCGGCGCGTGGCTTACCCGTCGTGCCGACGGTGTGCGTGCCGCGCGGCAGCGATCGCGATCTCCGGCGCGTGCTCGCGGACAACGGATGGACGTCCGCCGTGATCAAGCCCGCCATCTCCGCGGGTGCGCACCTCACGTGGCGGACGTCGATCGAGGCTGCGACGGGCGACCAGGCGCGATTCGCCGCGCAGGCGGCCGACGCCGATACGCTCGTGCAGCCCTTCATGCCGTCCATTGCCACCCGGGGCGAGGTGTCTCTGGTGTTCATCGAGGGCCGGTACAGTCACGCGGTCGTGAAACGTCCGCGGGCGGACGACTTCCGCGTGCAGACGCAGCACGGCGGCGTGGCCGACGCGTGGCATCCGACCGACGCGATCGTCGAGCAGGCAGCGGCCGTGTTGCGCGAGGTCGCGGCACCGCTCCTCCATGCGCGTGTGGATGGCGTCCTGGAGGAGGATAGGTTCGTCCTCATGGAGCTGGAGATCAACGAGCCGTACCTGTTCCTCTCACACGCGCCAGACGCCGCCACTCGCTTCGCCGACGCGATCCAGCACACGTGCGCTGTCAGCCCGTAGCTGCGGTCGGGCCCGGAGGCCGACCCTACCTAGTCCGCGTCGGCGAATCTGTATCCGACGCCGCGTGCCGTGACGATCAGGGCGGGCTGGCGTGGATCCGCCTCGAGCTTCTTGCGTAAGCGGCTGATGACGGTATCCACCGTCCGCTCATCCACGAAGGTGTCGTCGGCCCACACCGTCTGCAGGAGCCGTGCTCTCGTGAACACGATGCCACGCCGCGCCGCGAGGTGGTGCAGGAGGTCGAACTCCTGGCGCGTCAGGTTCACCACGCGGTCCTGTCGCCGCACAACGCGCCTGTCGACGTCCATGACGATGCCCGGTGCCAGCGCGATCGGTTCCCGGGAGTCGTCTGCCTGGTGCAGCCCTGTCGTGCGCCGCTCGTGGCGGCGCGTGAGGGCGCTGACACGGGCCTGGAACTCGCCGGTCCTGAACGGCTTCGTGAGGTCGTCGTCGGCGCCCGCGTCGAGCCCGATGACGATGTCGGCTTCGCCGTCGCGCGCGGTGAGCATCAGGACGGGCGTCGTGGCGTTGGCCTCCGCGGCGCGAAGCGCGCGGCAGAGCGAGACGCCGTCGAGGCCGGGCAGCATCACGTCGAGCACGATGAAATCGAACGCCCGCTGGCGCACGACGTCGAGCGCCTCGCGTCCGTTGGCGACCTCTTCGACGTCGAAACCGGCCAGACCCAGGTGCAGGTGCAGCAACTCCCTGATGCTCAGGTCGTCCTCCACGACCAGCGCGCGTCTGGAAGGCCCCGTCACGACTGACTCCGCATCGCATCATGGTCACACAACTGCCACATTAGCCCGTCGGACTGTCGCAATCCCGCCATGGTGCGGCCACCCGCGTCGCGTCAGAAGCAGACAAGCAGCAGCGCCGCGTATCGATGCACCGGCGTCGCAGGGAGGGAAGCGCACGATGCGGAACCATCACGACGACCACGACGACTTCGGCGGCCTGCAGCGCGACGTCGCGGCCACCCGGGCCAACCTCGATCGCCGGCGCCTGCTGCGCGTGGTCACCGGTCTCGGTCTTGGCGT
Organism: Acidobacteriota bacterium; assembly: GCA_020845575.1. Taxonomy (NCBI): domain Bacteria; kingdom Pseudomonadati; phylum Acidobacteriota; species Acidobacteriota bacterium. Next base: position 18,924 of record JADLFL010000024.1, read on the forward strand.
GAGCGGCCTACAGGTTCTCGGCTGCGACGAGCAGAGCCCGACGGCGCCGACGACCACCACGACAACGACAACGACCCCCACGCCCACATCGGGCATGTGCAGCCGGATCCCGGAGGAGACGGCGGGGCCGTTCCCCGGCGACGGCTCGAACGGGCCGAACGTCCTCGGCCTCGCCGATGTCGTCAGGAACGACATCCGATCGAGCTTCGGCGGCCTGAGCGGCAGGGCCGAAGGCGTGGGGCTGCAGATCGTGCTGACCATCGTGTCGGCCAGTACGTGCGAGCCCGCGGCGGGGCGGGCCGTCTACCTGTGGCAGTGCGATCGCGAGGGACGATACTCGCTCTACAACGCAGGCGTGACAAACCAGAACTACCTGCGCGGCGTGCAGCAGGCAGACGCCAACGGGCGCGTCACGTTCACGTCGATCTATCCGGGGTGCTACTCGGGCCGGTGGCCGCACATCCACTTCGAGGTGTACCCGAGTCTCGCGGCGGCGTCGAGCGTGGCCAACAAGAGCGCGACATCACAGATCGCACTCCCGAAGGACACGTCAGATCTCGTGTACGCGACAACCGGGTATGCGACGAGCGTGACCAACCTCTCGCGCATCACGCTGGCGACAGATATGGTCTTCAGCGACGGCGTGAACCTCGAGCTGGCCACCGTCACGGGGAGCGTCGAGTCGGGGTTGGTGGCGATGTTGACAGTGGCCGTGTGAGCATCGCGACGGCGCGCGCGAGCGGGCATCTGCCGGAGTAGGATCGCCGTCATGACGCCTGCCGCGGCCCGGCCGCAGACCCGCTACGTCGCCCTGCTTCGCGGCGTGAGCCCCTCGAACGCGAGGATGGCCGATCTCGCGGCGTGTTTCGAGAAGCTGGGCTTCACGGACGTCAGGACGGTGCTGTCGAGCGGCAACGTCGTCTTCACGACGGCGCGGATGTCCGAAGCGAGCCTGGCGAACACCATCGAGGACGGCATGGGAATGCACCTCCCTCGGAGCTTTCCGGCGATCGTGCGCACCGCGAGCCACCTGCAGTCGTTGCTCGAGACCGACCCGTACGCCGCGTTCGACGTTGCGCCAGCGGCCAAACGCGTCGTGACATTCCTGAGCGCACCGCACGCCGGACCGCTGGCACTCCCGATTGCCCTCGACGGCGCCAGCATCCTGGCGATGCGCGGCCGTGAGGTGTTCACGGCGTATGTGCCGGGGGACAAAGGCCCGGTGTTCATGACCCTCATCGAGAAGACGTTCGGCAAGCAGGTGACGACCCGCACGTGGGACACGGTCCGGAAGTGCGCGGTCGCGTGACCTGCTGCGCTCCTGCCCGCCCGCTTACGTCCTGACGGTCGACGGTTGCGCGGGCACGAGACGCAAGCGAGACAGGCACCGCCACGCGCGTGGCGCGTCAGACCGCGTCGTGTCGAAAGCCGCCGTCCGCAGGTCGACGATCTCCAGTACGGGCTCGATCGCGTTGACGATGTCTCGGGCGGACCGGCGCGGTGGGCCTTCTTCGCGCGGTGCGCCTTCCGTGCTGCCGATGAGGCTCAACCACCGTCCGCCTGGCACGAGCGATGCGGCGACCTGCGACGCGAAGCGCGCACGCGCGTCGGCCGCGTCGAAGCCGTGGAACACGCCGCGATCGAACACCAGATCGAAAGGCCCGCCGTCGGGTTGCGTGGCGAGGAAGTCCACGATCTCGAAGCGCCCGGTGCCGGGACCCGGTGCCTGTGCAGCCTTGGCGCGTGCGAGGTCGATGGCGCGATCCGATACGTCGATGCCGACGACGTCGAAACCGCGCGAGGCGAGCCACAGGGCATTCGTGCCGGTACCGCATCCCACTTCGAGCACGCGTGCGTCGGCAAGCCCCGCCTGCTCGACGAAGGCAACCAACGCCTCCTCGGGCGAGCCCGTGTCCCAGGGCGTATCACCGAGTCTGTAGCGTTCGTTCCAGTCGTGATCTGCCATACTCGCGATTGTCGCACCACAGGTGCCTGTCGGCAGCAACGGCACGCGATTGCCGACCCGTGTCCAGGGGCTCTCGTGCCGCGTGGCGTGGCCGCTGGAGTCATCCCGCGGTGTTGACGAGACGCTGGTGAGCCGTCCGTGGACACCGCTCGTCCACGCCCGCGCTGGGTGTTCTCCCTTGCCTGGTTCCGACGCTCGGGTTGGCAGGCGGACCAGCATGCCGTGGCAGGGGCGCCGTGTCGGTGGCACAGTCGCCCGCGCGTGGTGAGCGATCTCCGGCATCGCAGGATGTGTACGACCTCGAGACGACGCGACCCTCCGCGTCGCGTATCGCTGCGGCGTGGGATCGTGGGTGCGCGGTAGTGTTGCGCTGTGTGAACGAGCCGAGGGAGGCCCATGGACGTTGGACCGATGATCGCCGACACGTCGTGGATGACGGTGCTGGCCGTTCTGATCGGCGGTTACGCGCTGAGCGTCGCCGTTTTCCTGATCCTGGAGAACCGCAGCCCGCAGTCGACTTTTGCCTGGTTGTTCCTCCTCCTGATCGTCCCGCTCGGCGGCGTGGTCATCTACGTCCTGTTCGGTCGAGGGCGGCACGCGTTCAGTCGAGAGCGTCGTCTGACCACGCAACTCGACGGGACCACGCTGGCCGATCGTGCTGCCCGCGTGGTCGCTGAGCAGCCGACCACGCTGGCCACGCTCGCCGACGAGCAGCCCGAGTACGGGCAATTGGCCAGCATGCTCTGGAGGTCGGCGCGATCGCCGCTCACACTCGGCAACCGCCTGGAGATTCTTCAGGACGCCCGCGAGAAGTACCCGCGTCTGCTCTCGGACATGCGGAACGCCTCGCACTCGATTCATCTGCTCTACTACGAATGGGCGTCGGATCCCTTTACCGAGGACGTCGGCCGGTTGCTCGCAGACAAGGTGAAGGAGGGCGTACAGGTTCGCATCCTGTACGACCCGGTTGGCAGCTTGACCATGCTCACGCGCCGGTACGTGCGCGAGTTGCGCGAGAAGGGCATCCGGATGCATCCGTTCGCCCCGCTGCGGCAGTTGCACACCCTCAGCTACCGGAATCATCGGAAGGTGGCCGTCCTCGACGGCCGGATCGGCTACTCGGGTGGTCTGAACATGACCGAGAAGCACCTGACGGGCCCCAAGGGCTTCACGGGCTGGCGCGACACGCACGCGCGCGTCTCGGGCGAAGCCGTCCCGATTCTCCAGTCGGTGTTTGCGACCATGTGGCACAACACGACGGGAGAGAGCCTGTTCGATGAGGCGTTCTTTCCGGATGCGCCCCGCACGTCCGACGGCGTCGCGATTCAGGTGGTCAGCGCAGGTCCCGACTCACGGTGGGAGGCCATCCGACAGTCCTACCTGGCGATGATCGCCCTGGCCAGACACCATGTGTACCTGCAGTCGCCGTTCCTCGTTCTGGACACGAGCGTGGCCGAGGCCTTGAAGACGGCCGCGCTGGCGGGCCTGGACGTCCAGGTGATGATCGCGCCAGCCGGTGCGGAGTGGTCGCCGGCGTACCGCGCGGGCTTGACCTATGCCGCCGACATGGCACGCGCCGGGGTCCGTGTCGTTCTGTATCAAGGCGCGTACTTTCACTCGAAGACCGCGTGCGTGGATTCGATCCTGTGCTCGATCGGGTCGGCCAACATGGATATCCGCAGCTTCTCCATCAACTACGAAACGAACCTCGTCATCTACGACAGACGCATCACGCGACAGTTGGAAGCGGACTTCCAGAGGGACCTCGAGCGCTGTGTTCCGTTCACGACAGCCGAGTACCAAGCCCGTACCCGCCGTGCGCGCCTCGTCGATTCGACGTTGCGCCTGTGTTCTCCGTTGTTGTGAGCGCGTGGCCGCCGCCTGTTCACGACCTGGGCACCTCGGCACGCGCCGCGTTGTGCCGTTCGCGCCCGTCCGGTCAGGACCTGGCGTGCGACTGTGCAAGAATTCCCCGTGCCAGACCGTCGGACGGCTGCCGCCCCGCGCCTGCTCCAACCCATCACCATCCGCACACTGACGCTGCGGAATCGCATCGTGTTCCCGCCGGTCACCACCGGCTACGAACACGAAGGGCACGTCACGCCGCGCAGCCGGCACTTCTATCGCACCATCGCCCGTGGCGGCGCCGGGCTCATCGTGATCGGCGACGTGTCGATTCAACCGAGCTTCACGCCCACGCCCTGCGTGTACGACGACAGCTTCGTTCCCGGCCTGCGCGCGCTGGCCGACGACGTGCACGCCGAAGGCGCCTGCATCGCCGCGCAGCTCTTCCATCAGGAGTACGACGCCGCGGCGCTCGGACGCATCGCCCGCAGCGACGGTCGGGCTGCGGCCATGCAGCGCCTCCACCATGACATGGAGCACTACTGCGGCGAGTTGACCCACGACGACATCGCCGCGATTCTCGAACGCTTTCGCGACGCGGCTCGACGCGTGCACGCGGCCGGATTCGACATGATCCAGGTGCATGGCGATCGGCTGCTGGGCATGTTCACCTCCGGCATCCTCAATCGGCGCACCGACGACTACGGCGGACCCTTGCGGAACCGGGCCCGCTTCGCGCTCGAGGTGGTGCGTACGATTCGAGACGCGGCGCCCGAGTTGCCTATCGAGTACAAGCTCCCGATCATCCGCACCGACCCGCCTCTGGGCAAGGGCGGTCCGACGCTGGCGGAAGCCGAGATCATGGTGCCCTGGCTGGAGGAGGCCGGCGTGGCCAGTCTGCACGTCGCGCTGGCCAATCACGGGGCCATCGGGGACACCATCCCGCCCATGGGCACGCAGCCGTTCGGCTGCTTCGTGGACCTGGCCGAGGTCGTCAAGCGCGTCGCCCGCGTCCCTGTCACCGCCGTCGGCCGCATCGTCGACCCGGATTTCGCCGAAGAGCTTCTCGCAGCCGGCAAGGCCGATCTGGTCGGCATCTGCCGCGGCCTCATCGCCGAGCCCGACTGGCCGCGTGGTCTCCAGCCCGAGGCACGCGAGGACCTGCGCCCGTGCATCATGTGCAACCACTGCGCCAGCAGTCTGATGTCGGGCACGGCCATGAGGTGCGCGATCAATGCCACGATCGGCGAGGAAGCCGAGGAGGTCCCGGTGCAGGTCTCGACCCCACGTCGAGTCCTGGTACTCGGAGGCGGCCCTGCCGGCATGGAAGCTGCGCACACGGCCGCCCGGCGTGGGCACCGCGTAACCCTGGTGGAGCAGCGGGACGAACTCGGCGGCCAGCTCGCTCTCTGCGCCACGCCGGTGCACAAGCACGAGATGGCCAAACTCGCGCGCTACCTCATCACCCAGGTGCACAAGCAGGGCGTGCAGGTACGGCTCGGTGTAACGGAGCACCTGTCGGCCGTGCTTGACCGGCACCCCGCCGATGCGGTGGTCGTGGCCACGGGCAGTTCCCCCGCCATGCCCGTGGTACCGGGCATCGAGCGGCCGGAGGTGATGTCGGCGTGGCAGGCCATGGCCGAGGCGGCGCCGAACCGCCGCGAGGTGGTCGTCGTCGGCGGCGGATCGGTGGGTGTGGAGACGGCGCTGCATCTTGCCGCGCATGGCTCGCGCATCACGGTCGTGGAGATGACCGACACGATCGCCACCGGCGAGTCGCCCACCGTCCTGCCGTTCATTCACCGCGAGATCGCCCGCTACGGCATGCGCGTGCTCACCGGGCACCGTCTGCTCGGGATCGACGACGCTGGCGTGCATCTGGCCGCCAACGACGGCGGCGCGCGCTGTGTCAAGGCCGACCAGGTCGTGATGGCCGTCGGAATCCGCCGCAACGCCAGCTTCCGTGACGAACTGACGGCTCTGGGCCTGGAGTGCCACGTCGTCGGCGACTGTGCCGACGACAGCCCAGGCACGATCGCCGCAGCCATTCGCGCTGGCTTCCGGGCCGGCATGTCCGTCTGACCGGCGGCAGCCCGTCCGAGCCCTCGCGGCCCCGCGAAAGCCCGGTCCGCGACGCGCTCTTCCTCCAAGGACGCGCACTTGCGCACCCAGATCGCCATCGGCCGATTACAGCGGCGTCTCGCGCCGCGGCTGCCAACTGGTGTTCTTCCCGCTCCCTGCTGTGTGCACGGGCCGTGCGGGCGTGCTGGCGATCGCTCCGATCAACTGCTCCGGATGGGACACGTCAAGGTCCTTCAGCGATGGACGCAGGCCCAGCGTCTCGAAGAGCGAGCGGATGTGCGGCCTGGGGTCATCCTTCCAGTCCCAGGCTTTCATCTCGTACTGCCTCGCGTGGGTCCAGCCTTTGAGCTGGGTCTCGCGAGTTTCGGCTCGGCGCAGCGTCGAATGTTCTTCCGCGTAGACCATCTCGACGGGACGCCGGAGACGAGTCCATGTCGAACCATCACCTGTCTGGTGCCTGTCGAGACGGGCGGCGAGGTTCGTGGTGAAGCCGACGTAGAGGGAGTCGTCGGAGCAGCGGAGGATGTAGACGAAGAAGGGCACACCGCCGCGATTGCGAGATTGGCGCCATCGAGGTGAAGGCGTGAAATGCGCGATCGCACTCAGGCCAGGTGGTAACCGGAGTTGTCCTTCGACCGGTCAATGGTGGAGGCGGCGGGAGTCGAACGCGACTTGGCGGGTTTTCATAAGTCTTTGATGGTGGCCGGCTTCTGGGCCAAGTCGCGTGAGGTCAGTAGGTTATCGACTGCTGCCGATTCCACTCGCATCCCCTCGATTCACCCGATTTCGTCCGTGTTCCTGGAGAGATAGAGGAGGCGGCGGGACACCGTGCCCGCCGCCTCCAACACGGCACGATCAACCTTTCCGCTTCAGCCGTTCAACTTCGGCATGGAAGGCAGGGGGCAACTCGGCGATCAGCGTCTCGATGTCGCGCACCTGGTGCTGCACCGTCAGCACGACGATGCCCTGCGGCATGAGGTCGTAGATCACGAAGTGCTGCCGCGCAGGGATCATCAGGAAAGGAGCCGAGCGGTGCTGCCGAAGGCGCCCCTGGTCCGGGCTGACCGCTGCATCGCGCAACGCTGCGTACAGGTCGGCGAGGTAGCGGTCGGCCACGTCCTTGCCCCATTCACGGCGGGACCGCGCGTGGATGCGGCGCAGGTCGCGCGCCGCCGTGCGAGTCAGCAGGAAAGTCGCGGCCGGTGGCCCGTCATTTCCAGCCATCGGCTTCCTTGCGGTCGAGCGTCTTCATATCAGTCTTGAAGTCGCCGCTCGACGCAAAGACGCGGCCGGCCGCCACGTCGCGGTAGCCGCTCAGGATGGCGTCCTGCACGATCGCTCCCTCGCGCCGCTCCATGTCGCGGCGGATCAGATCACGCACGTATTCGCTGGGAGTCTCATAGAGGCCATCTTCGCCGACCATCCGCTCGACGAACTCGGCCAAGGGCTGGGACAGGCGGGCGTTGATACGTTCGGACATGGGAGCCTTCATTGTCGCACGAGATGGGCACAGCTGTCGCAACTATTGCCCATTGTTCCGCCAATAAGACCCCCTGCCGATCGTTGGAGGCCGTCCACCGCACTGGAATTCGTCCTCCATCATTCGAGGCACCCCCTAATCGTCAGGGCGGTCTTCTTCAGCTCGGCCGAGTCGAGGCCCTTGCCGTCCTCCTCCGCTGACGTGAAGAGCGTCTTGCCCTCGGCGAACCCGTTCTTCCCGTACCAGGTTCGCTTCCACTCCCAGCCGCGCTTGTAGTTGGGGCGGCTGAGCATCCCGAGGTGTTCCCAAACCAGCAGGTCGCCATCGGCGGTGACGAACGAGAAGTCGGGGCGCAGACGGCCCGCCGCGATCGTCCCGTCCAGCACGCGCTCGTACTCGTAGGGGATGCCGAGCTGGAACAGCATGTTTGCGATCACCAGCTCCGACTTGCTGCGCACCAGATGGCCCTTCTCGGTGCGGTGGATCAGGTGCTCGGCGAAGGGCACTGAGTCGTCGGCGGCGCGGATGACGCTCTGGAAGATGTTCGTGTTGCGGCGCGCGGTCTCCGAGCACTCCGGTCGGGTGAGGTCGAAGAGGCCCGTCGCGTCGTCGCCCTCGATGAGCAGCACGAGCTGCTCAGCCGAGCGGCGTGTCGTCGAAGGAAGTGGCGATTCGGGTGCATCTGTTTCCGCTCTTTGGAGACCGGCGCCTGGACACGATCACGACCGAAGACCTGCAGCACCTGAAGTCGGCGATGGTGGCCCGGTCACCGAAGACCGTCAACAACGTGTTGACGGCGCTGAGCGTGATGCTACGGACTGCCGTCGAATGGGACGTGATCGAACGCGTCCCCTGCACGATCAAGCTGCTGAAGACGCCGAAGGCGACGGCCGCGTTTCACGACTTCGAGGCGTACGAGCGGCTGGTCGAAGCCGCGCGGAAGGACGACCTGGCGTACCTGATCGTGTTGCTGGGCGGCGAAGCGGGCCTCCGGTGCGGCGAGATCATGGCGCTCGAGTGGTCCAACGTCGATCAGAAGAAGCGGCAGTTGTGCGCCGCCCAATCCGAATGGAAAGGGCACGTGACTGCGCCGAAGGGTGGACGGCTGCGATACGTGCCGTTGACTCGGCGACTGGCCGAGGCGCTGAACGGCGCGCGGCACCTGCGGAGCCAGCGGGTGCTGTGCGACCGGGACGGCAAGTCGGTCACGCAGAAGGTCGTCCAGGTGACCGTGCGGCGGGCTGCCAGGCGGGCGAACGTGAAGCCGGGGATTCACATCCTGCGACACACGTTCTGTTCGCACCTGGCGATGCGTGGGGCGCCGGCGAGGGCGATTCAGGAGCTCGCCGGACATCAGGACCTCTCGACCACGCAGCGCTACATGCACCTGAGCCCGGCTGCGATCGACGCGACCATCAGGTTGCTGGAGACAGGAACGGAGGTGGCCGCCGCCGTGGAGAAATAGAGGAGGCGGCGGGAACGGGGCAGGTCAGAGGCTCAGTCGAAGCAAAGGTTGGCTTGCCAGCCGAAGCTCGCAAGTGACTGAGCAGGCCCACCTTCGCCGAAGGCTACGGTGGGCAACCTTCGCCTGAATCGCGAGCGAAGGTTGGTGGAGGCGGCGGGAGTCGAACCCGCGTCCGAGGGCGCATCGCCGCAGAACTCTACGTGCGTGTCCGCTCTTGCAATCTCACCACCAGCCTCGAAGAGCGACGAGAAAAAGCTGGCAGCCAGTCCCGGTGGATCTCACCCCCGCTTGCCGGAACACCCGGCGGGGGCCAGCCCTCTGAATGGCGCGTCATCCCCGGTCGAGGGCGCTCTGGAGCGACGCGTCGCCGTCAATTAAGCGGCGAGTGCAAGCTGCGGTTCCGCAGTTACATTTGGTTTCCGAACGGTTTTACGAGGAAGCTCGGAGTCCTCGGCACGCATTCCACGGGTCCACACCTCCGTCGAAGCCGTGACGCCCCCACAAGAGATGCCGCAGCGGCCTGCCGCCAGTTCTGAACACTCCCGTGCCAGCACTGACGCCACGATCTCACCGCGACCCGCTGTCGGTCAGCCGACCCCTGCGCAGAAACTGCGATTGGAGGCAAGGGCCCTTGCTGACGATATTGCAAGTGTACGTCGCGAGAACGTCGGGGTCAACGCGAATTCGCGCGGAAATCCCGGTGATTTGCGCGCCTTGACGAGGTGGTATGCGCTTCGCATAATCCCCGCACGGCCAGCCAGTCGCGCGTGGGAGCAGACGCTCGCCATCCAGGACGACCATGTCGATCGAGACCCGCATCACCGAGGCCGTCAGCACGGCCGTTCGCCGCCTGGACGAGGACGTCCGCGCCCGGATCGCCACCATCACCGACGAACTTCGCGCCGAAACCGTCGCCGCGGCGGCCGAGTCGGACGCTGCGTACGCAGACGCGACGCGCGCGCTCGAGGAGACCGCCAGGTCCCTCGAGGAGCAGGTGACCCAGGCGCGCGCGGACATCGACGACCGCGACCGCCGGCTCGCCGACCTGGAGGCGCAGGTCGTCTCCGATCGCGAGGCGCACGCATCGGCCCTCGAGCAACTCGAGCGTCAGCTCGCCAGCGCCGCCGAGGCACACACGGCGGCGCTCGCACAGCTCCGCCAGGACGCCGATGGCGCCCTCGGCGAGGCCGAGCAGGCCCTCACCGACGTCATTCGCCAGGCGCAGTCGCGCGATGGGCAGGCTGTCGCGCGGGCCGACGCATCATCCGCAGCGCGGGATACCGCGGCCGGCATGCAGTCGCTCGCCCAGACACTCACGCGCATGGACGATGCGGCGACGTTGAGTGAGGTGCTCGACGTGTTGAGTGACGGCCTCACGGCGCAGGCGCCGCGCAGTGCGGTGCTCGTGGTGCAGGACGACACGGCCCGCGTGTGGCGCCGCAACGGCCTTGCGCAGGATGCGCCCGCGATTGGCGCCGATCTGCGTCTCTCGGAGCACGACGATCTCAAGGCGATCCTCGATACTGCCGCGCCGGCCGTCGTCGAAGCGGCATCGGACGAGCGCACTGTGCTCGGTCTTGCCGTGCTTCCGGCAGGGCAGCAGGGGTTGGCCGTGCCCGTGGCGATCGGCGGACAGGTGGCGGCGCTCGCCTACGCCGATGGTGGGGCGGATGGCGCGGGCCTCACGCCCGGGTGGACCGACGGCGTGGAGATCCTCGCGCGTCACGCGGCGCGTTGCCTCGAAACGCTCACGGCCATGCGCGCCGCCGGCTACGCGCGTTCACAGCGTCCCGCCGTTGTCGTGCCGATGCCGCCGCACCTGCGCGTGGTGCAGCGCCCCACGCTCGACACGCCCGTCGGCGACGCCATCGAGCAGGCTCGCCGCGTGGCGCGACTGCTCGTCTCGGAGATTCGTCTGAACAAGGAAGCCGACGTGATGGAAGGTCGCGCACAGGGCGATCTCGGCACACGGCTTGGCGACGACATCGATCGCGCTCGTCGTCAGTACCTGCAGCGCGTGGCTGACGCGCTGCCTGGACGCGACGCACTGTTTGACGAAGAGATCATCCGCACCCTGGCCAACGGCGACGCCGAGCTGCTGAAGACAGGCTCGTAGGAATATGCCTGCCGCGCCGCAGCGACGAAGACGCGACGGCGGGCCGACTACCGGATGGCGAATGACGAGAGCCTGTCTCGACCAAGCGCGAAGCGCGTAGTCGGGACGGATGTGTGATGATGGGCTTCGTCGAGTGAAGCCAATCGGCCATCGGGTAACGGGCATCGGGCATGGTGAAGCGTGAGCGAGTGACGGGACGTGTGCTGGTACCGGCCACCATCGGGATGGCGGCGCTCATCTCGGCAGGCTGGATCGGCAGCGCGTGGCAGCCGCGCGTGTCCTACACGACACAGGCCGCGCAGCAGGTCGCGCCGACGGCACATCTTCCTGTGCCCGCGCGGATCGAAGACGCGTGGCTCGTCCCAGACACCGACGCCCGTCAGCGCATTGCGCAGCGCGCCGGCGTTCGCGCGCTCCGCACGGCATCGGAGGCCACGCGCGCGAATCGCTTCGACGCGGCCGCGTCGACACTTGCCACTGCGGATCTCGGTGGCACACCCCTCGAACCCTACGCCGAGTATTATCGCGCCCTCGCCGATCTGCGCCTGCGCAAGTCTGCCCCTGCACGTGCGCGACTCGAGAGCTTGCGTCGCTCGCTCAGTGCGGGGCGCCTGCGACAACTGGCTCTGAGCGCCGAAGCCGAAGCCGCCCTGAGTCTGGGCGATCCGGCTGGCGCCGCGTTGGTGCTCGAAGACCTGTACCCGGGGCTCACGAGCAACAGGGACGTCGTGCTCGATCAGTGGGCCACCGCCCTGCGTGCGGCGGGACGTCCGGACGAGGCCGCGCGCCTGTGGCTGCGTCTTTATTACGAATTCCCTACGAGCAACCTCGCCGAGCCGGCCCGCCGGCAGGCCGATCTCACGCTGCAGGGCACCACGGTCGGCACACCGGACGCATTCCCGCGCGATTTCACGCGCGCCGAGGCGCTGCTTGCGGCAGGCAGGCGTGCCGACGCCGAGGGCGCCCTTCGACGTCTCGAGGCCATCGCGCCAGCCACGGCCGAGGCCGGCGAGCGACAGGCGCGTCTGGACCGCGTGCGGCTGCGTCTCGCGGAGGCCGTCTGTGCGCAGAAGCGGTGCGCGACGATGGCCGGGGCGCTGACGGAGTTGGCGAGCCGTGGCGTGGCGCCAGGCGAGACGCAGTACCTGCTGATGGTGGCGCGTCGCGAACTCGGCAACGCCGCGGAATCACGCCAGGCGTTCGACGCGCTCGTGGCCCTGGCACCGGGTACTGCCGCCGACGTGTGGGTGGAACGCGCGCTCAACGAGCAGGGGACCGCTCTCATCAGGGCGGACGCCGACGCGGACGCCGCCGCCACGTTCCGCCAGCTGTTCGACCGCAATCCATCCGGGCGATTCGCCGAGCGCGCCGCGTGGAAGTACGGCTGGTGGTGCTACCGCACGGGGCGCTTCGATGAGACGGCTCGCGTCTTCGAACTTGCGGCAGCGACAATCCCGCGCGCGAACACGCGCCCGGCATGGCTCTATTGGGCGGGTCGCGCGCGTGAACGCAGCGGCGACACCGACGGGGCGCGCCAGCGTCTGACCATCGCCGCCGTCGACTACCTGCAGTCCTACTACGGGCGCCTCGCCGCCGACGCGCTCACGCGACTCGGTGCGCCGGTGCCCTCCGACCGTAGCCTCGTGGCCAGCGTGCACGTCGCGACGATCGGCGGAACCCTGTCGGGTCCTTCGACTGCCGACGATGGTGCCGCCACGAACGAGGACGCGACCGTCGCCGCGTCACGCGATGCGACGGGCTCCATCGGCACGCTGGCCACCGACGATGAGCCGCCGACGGCGGAGATGATTTCGTGGCTCGTGTCGGCCGGCATGTTCGACGAGGCGATCCAGGAGATGGCGTACGCGCAGCGCGCGCATGGCCGTTCGCCGAAGCTCGATGCCACGCTCGCGTGGGTCTACCGGCAGCAGGGCGAGATCCGGCCGGCGATCAACACGATGCGCCAGGCGTATCCGCAGTATCTGTCGGTGGACGGCGACGCACTCCCGCGCGAGATTCAGGAAGTCATCTTCCCGCTCGACTACGTGCCGCTCATTAAGCGTTACGCCACGCAGAATCAGGTCGATCCCTTCCTGGTGGCGGCGCTCATCGGCCAGGAGTCCTCGTACGTGGCCGATGTGAAGTCGCCGGCCAACGCCTGGGGACTGATGCAGATCCTGCCGTCTACGGGCCGGCAGATTGCCCGCACCGAAGGCGTGGCGGTGTTCCGGACGCAGATGCTGACCGATCCCGAGACGAACGTGCGCCTCGGCACGCGCCACCTCGCCGGGCTGATCCGGAACCATGGCGGCGTCCCGTACGCGCTCGCCGCATACAATGCCGGCCCGGCGCGCGTGATCCGGTGGAAGGCCGAACGTCCTGGCGTCGAACAGGCCGAGTTCATCGACGACATCCCGTTCCCGGAGACGCAGATCTACGTGAAGAAGATCCTCGGGACCGCCGTGGACTACCGTCGCCTCTACGCGAAGGTGTTGGCAGAGTAGAATCTGGGCGTGGCCCATACATTCTCAGCGAACGCCCCGGCGTGGACGCTGCCGGCCCGGCAGCCACGCGCTCTGACCATCCAGTTCGGCCTCGTGCTCTGCGCGGCCTGGCTGCTGCCCGCGGCCATCCACGCGCTCGGCCTGCCCGTCCGGCAACTCCTTCCGATGCACTGGCCCGCGATCCTCGCCGGTCTCGTGTACGGGTGGCGGTCCGGCGCGGTGATTGGCGCGGCATCGCCGATCGTGAGCTACCTGATCGCGGGCATGCCGCGTCCCGAGGTGCTGCCGTCGATGACCTTCGAGCTCGCCGCGTACGGCGCGATCGCGGGGTTCATGGTGGAAGGACTCGGTCGTGGCCGCTTCCTGGCGACGCTGGCCTCGGTTGTCGGCGGCCGGCTCGTGTTCCTCGCCGTCATGCTCGGCACCGGCGCGATCGCCACGCCGTTTGCGACGTACCTGACAGCCGCGATGGTTCCCGGCCTCGCCGCGGCGGCGGCCCAGGTCGTGCTTCTGCCGCTGCTGGCCAACTACTGGGTGAAGCGCGAACAGCGAGCCTAGGGGCGACGTGCGAGTCCGTCAGGCAAAGCGGACCAGGAGGCGCGCTTCGGCGGCGGCGAGCGTCTCCTCCTTCTTGCAGAAGCAGAACCGCAGGCTGTGGCGTCCGCCGGTGCCGGGGCGATGGAAACTGCTGCCAGGCACGGCCGCCACGCCGACGTCGGCGGCCAGCCAGCGCGCCACGCTGACATCGTCGTCTGCGTCGGGCCCCTTGCCGCGGGCGCGCGCCCGGGCCACGGGCTCGCGCAAGTCCGTCATCACGTAGTACGCGCCGTCCGGCACGTGTGGCGCGAAGCCGCATCGGTCGAGCATGGACACGCATCGCTGCCGGCGGGCATCGTAGTGTGCGGCCAGCGACCCGAAGTACGTGTCGGGCAGCCGCAGCGCGAACGCCGCGGCCTCCTGCAGCGGCGCCGGCGCGCCCACGGTGAGGAAATCGTGCACCTTGCGGATCGCGCCGGCCAGCGCCGGCGGCGCAATCGCCCAGCCCACGCGCCATCCCGTCACGCTGAACGACTTCGAGAGACTGCTGATCGTCACGGTTCGATCGGCCATGCCTGGCAGCGTGCACAGCGGGATGTGCCGTGCGTCTCCGTACACGATGAACTCGTAGATCTCGTCGGTGATGGCGAGCAGGTCGTGCTCGTGGCAGAGCGCGGCCACGAGCGCGAGTTCGTCGCGCGAGAAGACCTTCCCCGTGGGATTGTGCGGCGAGTTGAGGATGATGGCGCGCGTGCGCGTCGTGACGGCCGCGCGCAGTTGGTCGGGGTCGATCGACCAGTCGGGTTCGTGCAGCCGCACGTAGCGTGGCGTGGCGCCCGACAGGATCGCGTCGGGGCCGTAGTTCTCGTAGAACGGCTCGAAGACGATCACCTCGTCGCCGGGATCCACGGTGGCGAGGAGCGTCGCGATCATGGCTTCGGTGGATCCGCAGCACACCGTCACCTGGCGGTCGGGATCGATCGCAACGTCGTAGTGCCGCCGCATGTGTTCGCCGATCGCGGCTCGCAACGGTGCCGCACCCCACGTCACCGCGTACTGGTTCATATCGTCGGCCACCGCGCGCATCGCGGCAGCCTTGACTTCCTCGGGTGCGGGAAAGTCAGGGAAACCCTGCGAGAGATTGACGGCGCCATGCGCGAGCGCGACGCGCGTCATCTCGCGGATGACCGATTCGGTGAAGCGGGACGCCTTCTCTGATACGTACACGGGGACAGGGTAATGACGAATGCCGGCAACGGGCAACGGGCAACCGGTTGAATGCCCCCGGCACGTGACACTGGCGTTGGTGGCCACCTCTGAGCGGCCGAGGGTCAGTGTGTCCGGTTGCCGGCGTTGTCGATCACGTACACCCGCCTGCGGGTGTCGGAGGCGAACAGGGTCACGCCGTCGATGCGGCTCAGGGCGGCGACGACGTCGGGATGGCTGATGGCGTCGATGACGATGTGGGTGACGCCGGCGCGGCGGAGGGTGTCGATGGCTGATGGAGCGGGGAACGACTCGAAGGCCAGATAGTGCTCCACGTAGCTTCGCGGCGTGTAGCCGGAGTAGCCGTTGAGCAGCGGCTTCCAGTGCGCGACCGAGGCGTGAACGGCGGTAGCATTCACGGCAACACGTTCCGGCTCGGGAAAGGGCAATTCCGCCACGACGGCGTGCGGGACGTCCGCGAGCGCCTTGTAGACGGCCGGGATTCCCTCGAACGGCACGAACGCCATCGGGACGCGGGCGTTCTCCACGTTGACCGCCACGACAACCAGGGCGCCGACGATGTGTGCGGCGCGTACGCGGCGCGACGCCATGAGGTGCGCGCGCCATCCCGCCAGTCCGAACGCACCGACGACGCCCACGGCGAGGAGCGGGAGCAGGGCAAAGCGTGCGACGGCACGGATACCCTGGAGCACCGGAATCGTGTCGTAGAGGAACGTGTAACCGGGCAGTGACGGACCGAAGCTGAGCGCGGCGCCGGCGATGCCGATGGCGAGCCACATCCGTGCGCGAGCGTCGCGCCACGCAAGGCCGGAGCCGATCGCGAGCAGTGCCAGCCCCCACGGCACCGCGCCAGGGAACGCGGCGGAGTTCGCGTCGCGATAGAGCGGCGCGTTCCACGTCTCGTAGTGGACACGTGCGCCGGTGGCCACGAAGTTCAGCCACGTTCCCGCGTAGCGCTGCACCTCGTCGACCGATCGCGTCAGCCCCTGGTCCTGTCGCACTTCGTAGTACTGGTACAGGAACGGCGACACGAGCAGCACCGCGCCCAGCGCCGCGCCGGCCAGCAGTGGCATGCGCGTACGCCACTGCTGGCCCGTCCACTCGCCGATCCGCGCGATGGCACCGGCGATGAGGGCGATGGCCGTCATCACGAGCAGGTAGCCGGAGCACAGCATCTGGAGCGCGCTCCACAGGCCCAGCCGCACCGCGTCACGTCGCGACCCCCGCCTCACCACATCGTCGAGTGCGAGCAGCGCGAGCGGCAGGAACTCCAGGTGCATCGCCTGGATGTGCGCCATGCGCGTGAGTGTGTCGGTGTTGAACGCCGCGAGGCTTCCGGCAGCGATGGCCGCATACCAGTCGCCCGTCCAGCGGCGTACGACGAGCGCCATCGCCAGGCCCGTGAGGGCGAGTCCGCACCAGAGCGTGACGTTGTAGGCCAGCACCGGCGACCCTCCGACCCAGACCACCGGTGCAGAGAAGAGCGCGGGGACGACGAGATGTTCGGAGAACGCGAGCGTCCGCGGCTCGGGGTAGAAGATGTTGGCGTCAAACAGCGACAACGGGTGCGTGACGAGCGCGTGCGCGACCCATCCGAGGATCCACTGGTTGAGGAGTCCGTCCGCGCTGTCGGTGCGCGAGAGTGTGGATGGCGCCGTGACGAGCGGCCACGTGTGCAGGAGCGCGAGCGCCACGAACAGCACGCCCGTCAGCGCGATGGCGCGACGCGACGGCGCGTCGTCGTGTGCTACCGCGGCACTCCGATGATCTCGTAGAGCCACACGTCGCTTTCGATGGAAACGGGACGCACGTACGCCGCGTACTGCTCCAGTCGCTCGCGGAGTCGCTGGCGGCTGACGCTGTCGTACAGGCGCGCGTGGAAGATGGCGTATCGCGCCTGATGACGATCGACGAGTACCTGCAGCGAATCGGCCGTGGGGAAACTGCTGATGCGCACGACCTCGTCGCGGAACCACTGCGGAATGTGATCGCTGTACCCGTTCACCATCGGCTGCCAGTGGTACGTGGAGTACAGCATGTAGCGCGCGTGGCGCGGGAAGTCGCTGCGGATGTACCAGAACGGCAATTCCACCACGGCCCCACGCGGCAGCGTGGCGAGCCGACGGTAGACGTCCGGGACGGTGGGACCGTTCTCCAGACGGATGGGTGCCGTCGCGTATTCGGCGCAGAACAGCGCGGCGACCAGCACGCTCGCGATCGTGCGCGTGCGCGGGGTGCGCCGTTCGAGCAGCGTCTGCAGCGCCACGAGGGCCAGGACACCGAGCGCAAGCACGACGAGGATGCCGAAGCGTCCCGGGGCGCGCAGGAACGTGAAGACGGGGATGGCGTGGTAGAGGACGGTGTAGAGGCCGGCCTTCGGTCCGAAACTCGCCCAGAACGCGATGGCCGCCACGAGCCCGTAGAACAGCGTCGTCTCACGCCGACGTACGGGGCCGAGCAGCAAGTCGGGTCGGGCCCGGAGAGCCGACTCTGCCTCGACGTCGGAGGACGAGGGCAGGGTCGGCTCTCCGAGCCCGAGCCTCTGCCGCCGTAGTCCGACGACGAGTCCGACGACAGCCAGCGCCGTCAGCAGGAAGCCCGGGAACAACACTTCGTTCCACTGGCCGAGCCACGGCAGCATCCACCGATGCGCCCACGCCGACGAGGCGAGCCAGGCCTGCCAGTCCGCCGAGTACATCGCCGCGTCTTCGAGCAATCGCGTGAAGCCGAAGTCCTGCTTGACGCGGACATATGGCACGAAGAACGGGCCGACGATCGCCAGACTCGTGACGGCGCCTGTCGCGATCGCGGTCCAGTAGGACCTGACGCGCCAGAGTCCGCGCGACACGCCGTAGAACACGGTACCGAGGCCGACGGTGAGGCCCGCGAAGATGCCGAAGTACGCGCACGCCAGCGCCTGGATGGCCAGCGCCACGCCGAGCCACGCTCCGCCGCGCGCGGTGGGCCGCTCGACGATGCGATGGAAGGCCTGCAGTGCCAGCGGCATCCCGAACGTCATCATCAACTGGATGTGCGCGGTGCGAGCGAAGAGGTACGGACAGTACGTGAACGCGATGGCGAACGCCGCGGAGGCGGCGGCCGTGGCGCCGAGTGACTCGGCGAACGCCCACGCCAGCACGAAGGACAGGACGAGTCCCGTCATGATCGCGCCGTTGTGCGTGGCGTAGGGGTTGCCACCCGTCGCGAGGTGGAACGGCACGCCGAGCGCGCCCGTGACGACGTTGGCTTCCGAGTAGGCGAGCGTGTCGCGGTCGGGATGGAAGATGTTGGCCTGGAAGAGGGCCGTCGGCTCGGTGGTGAGCGCGTGCGCGACCCACGTGACGCTCCACAGGCTCCACTCGCCGTCTCCGAAATTCAGGCGCGCGGCGCTGCCGAATCTCGCGGCCATCGGCCATGTCATGGCGACGGCAAGGAGCACGCCCAGCGCCACGCGGACGCTCCATGTCGCGGTGCGTCCGAGCGGCATGCGGGCGTATGGTAGCATGCCCGCCGATGCGCGTTCTGGTGCCGACGGCCGTCGCCACGGCGCTGCTCGTCGCGGGGTGGTTCGCCACCGGCATCGTCACGGCCAGGTCCATCGAGACACCTGACCGCATCGGGCTGATCGGCCTTCCTGCCGCGTTTCTCGCTGTCCTCGCCTGCCTGTTTGTCGTGAGCGCGTTCGCGTTGCGCGAGCGCCGGTGGTCCAGCGTCGCGCACGTCGCGATCGTTCTCGTGCCTGTCGTGATGCCCTGGCTGCCGGTCGACGTCCCTGTCGCGTCGCTGGTGTGGACGGGGCCGCTGGCCGTCTTCTGGTGGGTCACGTGCGTCGCGTACGTGTCTGCTGACGCATGCCGGCGCCTCTGGGGTGCGATCGTCCCGCCGGTACTGTCCCGCGCGTTCGCGTGCCGCGCGCGTGCGCCATTCATCGCCGCGCTTGCGACGGGCGTGGCGTTGACCATCACGGCGTGGCACACGGCGCCACAGCACCCGAAGGGCGACGAGCCCGACTACCTCGTCATCACGCAGAGCCTCCTGCTCGACCGGGACATCCGGATCGAGAACAACCACGCTCGAGCGGACTACGCCGTGTACCACCCGGGCGTGCTCCCGCCGAGCTATCTGCAGCGCGGCACTGATGGCGCCATCTACTCGGTCCACGCACCCGGACTACCGGCGGCGCTGGTACCCGCGTTCGCGGTCGGAGGCTATCGAGGTGCCATCGCGACATTGATCCTGATGGCGATGGCGGGCGCGTGGCTCGCCTGGCGCGCTGGCTGGGACGTGACGCACGACGCGCGAGCGAGCTGGATCGGCACGGCGGCCACTGTCGGCGCGGCGCCATTCTTCCTGCATGGCGCCGCGGTGTTTCCCGACGCGCCGGCCTCGGTCCTCGCGCTGCTGGTGGTCTGGATGCTCGTGCGCGACGCGCCAATCCGGCCGGCGGTCGCGGCCCTGGCGCTCGGTGTCCTGCCGTGGCTGCACACGCGGTACGCCATCCTGTCGGTCGGTCTCGGTGTGTTCGTCCTCGCGCGACTGTTCGTGGAGCGCCCTGCGCCGGATCCCGCGCGCACCCAGCGCGCCGGGCGGCGTGTCCTCGCCTTCGGCTCGATTGGCCTCCTGAGCGCACTCGCGTGGTTCGGCTTCTTCCTCGTCATCTACGGCACGCCGAGTCCATCGGCACCCTACGGGGCGTACACGCAGATGGCGTTCGCGCACCTGAAGCCCGGACTCCCGGGATTGCTGTTCGATCAGCAGTTCGGGTTGCTCGCCGCCGCGCCGATCCTCGGCCTGGCCGCCGTGGCGATCCGGCCACGCGTGCGCCACGCGTCGACGGCCAACTGGAATCGTGCCCTCGCGGTGCTGCTGCTCGCGGGCCTGTACACCGCTGTTGTCGGCGCCTATCGCATGTGGTGGGGCGGGTTGTCGGCCCCTGCGCGCTTCCTCGTCCCGATCGTGCTGCCACTCGCGCCGCTGGTCGCGCTCGGCTGGCACTCACTCTCCACGCGCGCATCGCGTCATCTGGCGCTAACGCTTCTCGTCGTGTCGCTCGCGATGACGGTGATGCTGGTGGCCGTCGATCGCGGGGCGCTGGCGTACAACGTGCGCGACGGCCAGGCGGAGTGGGCCGAGTGGGTGAGCCCGCTCGTGGACCTGGTGTCGGCGCTGCCGGCGGCGCACAGGGACCCGCCAGCCATCGTCCTCCGTGACGCCGTCGTCTGGCTGGCCACCGTTGCCGCAGCGTGGGGCGTCTGGCGATGGCTCGAGGCGTACGCGCGCTGCACGCCGCTCGTGGCGATGCTGACCGTCGCGGTGCTGGTGCCGTCGGCGATGGCCACGGTCTGGTGGGCGCACGGCGTGAGCGGGCTCGCACCGGCGGCGTCGCAGGTCCGTTTCGTCGAGCAGCGCGCCCGGCCATCGCGCACGCTCGTCGCCATCGCCCCACCGGACGTGGGGAACACGCGCAACTGGTTCGATGTCGAGATCGCGTCGCCTCCCGCGCGCACGAAGGGCGCGTACGTCGCCCTGCGGCTCGATGGACTGCCCGCGGGACGCTACAGGCTGTTCTCGTCGAGCCGCGTGCCGCAGGCTCGGCTCGGGCTCACGCTCGGCGAAGAGCGAGTATCGCGGTTCGTTGCCGAGCTTGCACAGTCTGACGCGACGCCCTCCGTGTCGTTCGTGCTACCACTGCCCGCCAACGACGTTGTCGTGAAGGGGAATGCTGACGCGTTGGCTGCCGACTCGCGTACGTGGATCACGGTGGACGACGTCCGGGAGACGCCCGGTGTGCCCGCTGTCACTCGCGTGCACGAGATGGGCCCGGATGTGTGGCTGTTGCCAGACGAGGGGGTCCATCCGGAGCCTGGCGGCGTCTGGCTGGGCGGAGACGGGGCCGTGACAGTTGGCACCAGTGCACCGGGACCGCGCGAACTGACCGTGCGCGCGGGAGATGCCGACGTCGTCGTGTCCTGGGTGGGGAGCCGTCGTGGCGAGGTGCGATTGAAGGCCGGAGAGACGCGCGTCGTGACGGTCGAGGCCGATCGCGGACGCCTGACGTGGCGCACACGCGGCGGATTCAGGCCGTCGCTGTCCACGCCAGGCAGCAGCGACGCGCGCTATCTCGCCGCGTGGATCAGCGAATCGAGACTGCCCTGACGCTGTCCGCCCGATGAAATCCGGCGGCTACACCTGGCAGGAATGAAGGGTCAGAAGCGCGCGACGCCCATCACGTACATGCCATTCATGCGGAACTCGCCGAAGTCGCTGTCCACCTGATAGCTGAGGTGCAGCTTGCGATAGCCGCCCGTCACGCCGAAATTGTTCGTGAAGTTGATCGTGCCGTAGAAATCGTAGTCGTAGTACTTGCCGGTGTAATCGCGATCCTCGCCCGATGGCAGGCGGAACAGCGAGACCTCGCCGCCCACCGCCACGTTGCGCGTCACGTAGCCGCGGCCGGTGAGCCCCACGGCGGGAATCGGCGCCTTCGCCTCGGCGAACTCGCTCGCCAGTTGCGACGTGAGTTCGGCGCGCACGTGCGTGTACTTGGCTTCGAGAAGCAGCCCCAGGTACCCGCGATCGCGGTGGATGAAGTCGTACTCGTACCCGAAGCGCCACGCGTCCCACTTGAACTCGCCCGTCACCGGCAGGCCCACCGAGTAGAGGTTGCCGTTGAAGACCAGCGAGCGCCGCAGCGTCGTGTCGACGTCGAAGACGATCGGGATGTACTCCACGCGCAGCTTGTGCTTGCGCGCCGGCCGCAGCACGAGCCTGAAGTCGCGGAATGTCTTGTTCTCCGTGTCGAGGTCGTCCTGCAGGCCGATGGTCGAGCCCGGAATGCCGAACTGTTCGCTCGAGAAGATGATCGCGGGCGTCGGCTTCCACAAGCCGACCGCCACCTCGACGTTGTAGTCCTCACCAACAGCCGCCTGACCGGACGACCGGTTCTGGAGTGCCGTGTACTGCGCGGTGGCCGGGCTGGCCGCGAGGACGAGCAGGGCCGTGACGAGGCTCCGGAGCGGGCGAAGTACCTTCATACGGACCCCTATCGGTCGGTCCCGCACGGGACTGTAGGGGAATACCGGGAATGCTGAATGCCGATGCCCGATGCCCGATGCCCGGTGCCCGGTGCCCGATGCCCGGTTGCCCGTTGCCGTCCGCCCGTGCTGTCCGGTTGCCGGTTGCCCGTTGCCGGTTTTCTATAATGACTCCGTGCTTGCCGCGTTGCGCCGGCTGTGGCCGTACCTGCGGCGGCGCCGCCGTCCCATCATCATCGGGCTGGGCTGTGCCGTCGCCTCCAACCTCTTCTCGCTCCTCACGCCGTGGGTGCTGAAGTATGCCGTGGACGACATCACCGCCGGCATCTCCAGGCAGGAGCTGGGTCTCTACGCATTCGCGCTGCTCGCGATCGCGGCCTGCGGCGGCGTGTTCCGCTATGCGATGCGGCGGCAGCTGATCGGCGCGTCGCGGGAGATCGAGTACGACATGCGCGCGGACTTCTTCGCGCACCTCCAGCGGTTTCCACGCGAATATTTCGACGGCGCACGCACCGGCGACCTCATGTCGCGGGCGTCGTCGGACCTCGGCGCGGTGCGCATGATGGTCGGTCCGGCGGCAATGTACACCTCGTCCACCGTTGTCTTCGCCGTCGCGGGCGTCACGATGATGGCGCTCATCCACGCGCGGCTCACGCTGCTGGTCGTCACCGGGCTGCCCCTGGTGTCGATCATGGTCAAGTACTTCGGCCAGGCCATCCACGATCGCTTCGAGCGCATCCAGGCGCAACTGTCGGAGATCAGCGCGATCGCGCAGGAAGCGCTCGCGGGCGTGCGCGTGGTCCGGGCCTACGGCCAGGAAGACGCCGAGCGGCGCAAGTTTCTCGCGGCCAACGACGAGTACGTCGCACGCAACCGCTCGCTCATCATCCTGCAGGCCTTCTTCTATCCCGGCATGACCCTTGGCTTCGGAGTCGGCATCGCCGCCTTCCTCTACCTCGGCGGCCGTGAAGTGGTGCGCGGATCCCTCACGCTCGGCGAGTTCGTGGCGTTCAACGGCTATCTCGGCCACCTCGCGTGGCCGCTCATCGCGTTCGGCTGGGTCACCAACATGTTCCAGCGCGGGCTCGCGTCGTGGCGACGCATGCTCGAGGTGATGGATACGTCGCCGTCGATCGTCGACGCTCCCGGACTCGTACCGCTGGCGCAGCCCGTCCACGGCGACCTGCGCGTGGCGAACCTCACGTTCGCGTACGGCGACGGACCGGCGGTCCTTCGCGACATCGATCTGCACCTGCCAGCCGGAGAGACGCTCGCCATCGTCGGGGCGACGGGCAGCGGCAAGTCCACGCTCGTCCACCTGCTCGTCCGCCTGTACGAGCCGCCGCGCGGCACCATCTTTCTCGACGGCCGCGACGTACGCGACGTGCCGCTCGCCGACCTTCGCCGGGCGATGGCGTTCGTGCCGCAGGAGACGTTCCTCTTCAGTTCGTCGATCGAGGAGAACATCGCGTTCGGCGCGGGGGATCTGTCCGACGACGAGCGGACCCGCCGCGTGAGCGAGGCGGCGGCGCTCTCCCGACTCGACAAGGACGTGCGGCAGTTCGCCGACGGCTACATGACGCGCGTGGGCGAGCGCGGACTCACGTTGTCCGGCGGACAGAAGCAGCGTACGGCGATTGCGCGCGCGCTGATGGCCGACGCCCCCGTCCTCGTGTTCGACGATGCGCTGTCGGCCGTCGATACGTACACGGAAGAAGAGATCCTGGTCCGCCTGCGGCAGGTCACCGCGAATCGCACGACCATCATCGTGGCGCATCGCATCTCCGCCGTCAGGCACGCCGACCGGATCATCGTGCTCGACGAGGGACGCATCGTCGAGCGCGGCACGCACGACACGCTCGCGGCGGCGGGCGGACTCTACGGCGAACTGGTGCGGCAGCAGCAGCTCGAAGCCGAACTGGCGGTCTCGTGACGTCGATGCACGACGACGAGATCCTCGGCAGGGCGTACGACGGCCGCCTCATGCGACGTCTGCTCGGCTACATGCGTCCGTACCGCTGGCGCGCGTGTGTCGCGCTCTGTGCGATCGTGACGAGCGTCGGCTTCCAGTTGGCGCAGCCGATCCTCGTGCGCCTCGCCATCGACGCGTACATGACGCACGGCGACCTCGCCGGTGTCGGCCGGGTGGCGTTGCTGTACCTCGGGACGCTCGTCTGCGTGTTCGCCGCCGAGTTCATCCAGACCGTGACGCTGCAGATGATCGGGCAGCGGATCATGCACGACCTCCGCCGGCAGGTGTACGACCACCTGCAGCGGCTCGATGTGGCCTTCTACGATCGCAATCCCGTCGGCCGTCTGATGACGCGTGTGACGAGCGACGTCGACGCCATCAACGACCTCTTCACCTCGGGCGTCGTGTCGGTGTTCGGCGACGTGCTCGCGCTGCTGGGCATCATCGTGGTGTTGATGACGCTGGACTGGCGACTCGCGCTCCTCACGTTCTGCGTCCTGCCGCTGATCCTGCTCGTCACGCAGTGGTTCCGCCGCAACGTCCGCGAGTCGTACCGTGAAGTGCGCACGTGGGTGTCGCGTCTCAACGCCTTCCTCCAGGAGAACCTCACCGGCATGGCCACGGTGCAGTTGTTCCGGCGTGAGGCGCGCAACTTCGCGGACTTCGATCGCCTCAATGCCGAGCACCGCAACGCCAACCTGCGATCGATCTACTACTACGCGGTGTTCTACCCGGCCATCGAGTTCATCGGCGCGATGTCGACGGCGCTCATCGTGTGGTTCGGCGGTATCTGGGTCGTGACCGGCGCGCTGTCCATCGGCACGCTCGTCGCGTTCACGCAGTACACCCAGCGCTTCTTCAAACCCATCTCCGACATGTCGGAGAAGTTCAACCTGCTGCAGGCCGCGATGGCCTCGTCCGAGCGACTGTTCGCACTGCTGGATGCGCCTGTCGAAATCACGTCAGGCAAGGGGACTCCCGCGCGCTCCGACCGCATCGTCGTGGACGACGTGTCGTTCGCGTACACGGCCGGCGTGGACGTCATCAAGCACGTGTCATTCGTCGTCGAGCCAGGGCAGCGCATAGGGATCGTCGGCGCGACGGGCTCGGGCAAGTCGACGCTCATCAACCTGCTTCTCCGGTTCTACGACGTCAGGTGCGGGCGGATCACCATCGGCGGCACCGACATTCGCGAGATGGATCTGCGCGATCTCCGCTCGCAGTTCGCGCTCGTGCTGCAGGACGTCTACCTGTTCTCCGGGACCGTCGCCGGCAACATCCGTCTCGGACGCGAGGACATCAGCGATGTCGACGTGCGCCGCGCGGCGGAGGCCGTTCATGCCGATGCGTTCATCGCGGCGCTGCCGCTCGGGTACGATACGCCTGTCGCCGAACGTGGCGCGACGTTGTCGGTCGGACAGAAGCAACTGCTCTCGTTCGCGCGTGCCCTGGCGTTCAATCCGCGGGTCCTCGTGCTCGACGAGGCAACGTCGAGCGTGGACACGGAGACCGAGGCGCTGATCCGCGACGCCCTCCGCGTCCTGATGGAGGGCCGGACGACGATCGCCATCGCGCACCGGCTCTCCACGATCCAGGACATGGACCGCATCCTCGTCCTGCACCGCGGCGAGTTGCGGGAAGCGGGCACGCACCAGGAACTGCTCGCGATGCGTGGTATCTACCACAGGCTGTACCAATTGCAGTACCAGACGCACGCGGCAGACGTGCCGCCGCTGCGTCCCGTTCCCGGAGAAGCATGACGTGATCGATCTCGAACGTGCACGCGTTCTCGTGACCGGCGGCGCCGGCTTCATCGGATCCGCGCTGGTGTGGGGCCTCAACGAGCGCGGGTCGTCGCGCATCGTCATCGCCGATCGTCTCGGGACGGACGCGAAGTGGCGGAACCTTCGCGCGCTGCGGTTCGAGGACTACGTCGAAGCCGACGACCTGCTGCCGCGGCTCGACGCCGGCACGCTCGGAGACTTCGATCTCGTGCTCCACATGGGCGCGTGTTCGGCGACCACCGAGCAGGACGCGTCGTACCTGGTGCGCAACAATTACGAGTTCAGCAAGGACCTGTGCCTGTGGGCCGATCGTCATGGTGCCCGCGTGGTGTACGCGTCGTCTGCCGCGACGTACGGCGATGGCACGGCCGGCATGGACGATGATGCGGCGCGCATCGAGACGCTGCGTCCGCTCAACATGTACGGGTATTCGAAGCTGATCCACGATCGCTGGGCGCGAGACAACGGTCTCCTGCAGCGGATGGCCGGCCTCCGGTTCTTCAACGTCTTCGGGCCGAACGAGAGCCACAAGGGCGACATGCGCTCGGTGGTCGACAAGGCGTGCGCGGAGATCAGGGCGAACGGGACGGTGCGGTTGTTCAGGAGTCATCGCCCCGACTATCGCGACGGCGAGCAGCAGCGCGACTTCGTCTACGTGAAGGACATCGTGGACATGACGCTCCACGTGGCCGCGACCGGCGCGAGCGGGTTGTTCAACCTGGGATCGGGACAGGCCCACACGTGGCTCGATCTGGTGAGGCCGATCTTCGCCGCGCTGAACGTACCGGAGCGCATCGAGTTCGTCGACATGCCGGAGGTACTGCGCGGCACGTACCAGTACCACACGCAGGCCGACATCGCGCGCCTGCGCGCGAGTGGATATGCGAAGACGCCAACGCCGCTGGCTACCGCCGTCACCGAGTACGTCCGCGACTATCTGGTGCGAGACCGCCACCTCGGCGACGAAGCCGTCTGACCGCCGGACGCAATCCGGCGGCTCCGCGTGCCGAACGGTGTGTGCCGCATGGAGGCCACGGGTGTCACCCCGTGGCGAATCAACGCTTCTGCGCGAGGACCAGCAGCGAACTGCCGATCGGCATGTCGAGGCGGCGGACGAGCGCGGCTTCGCAGGCCAGGAGTGCTGTCAGCGCGTGATTGACTGGCGCGGCGGGGATGGTGATCTCGTCCTGCGCCTGGT
The DNA here is from genome assembly GCA_020845575.1 of Acidobacteriota bacterium. Classification (NCBI taxonomy): domain Bacteria; kingdom Pseudomonadati; phylum Acidobacteriota; species Acidobacteriota bacterium. The sequence continues at coordinate 46,134 of JADLFL010000024.1, forward strand.
CGGCAGGCTTCAGGCCACGGCGCCGCTGCCACCAGCGCGTGCCGAACATGACGGGGAAGAGTGACGCGTTGGTGAACGTCATGCGCGCCACGTGGAAGCCTGCGGCCTCGACCATGGCGTGCAACTCGCCGCGCTCGTAACGGTGAACCTCTTCGGCCAGCACCGCGTGATCGCCGCGGAGCAACTCGAGCGCCGCCACATTCATCACCAGCTGACCACCAGGCGCGAGGATGCGGTTGAACTCGCGCAGCACCATGCGTCCTGCGTCGGGTGCGAGGCACTGCAGCACGTCGAAGCAGGTCACGAGATCGAACGCACCATCACGGAACGGCACCGCGACCACGCTGGCCTGTGCCAGGCGCTGTTCGCCGTGATCCTTGGCGAATTTCAAACCCGTCCACGTGAGGTCGAACCCGTACGCCTTGCCGTGCGCGGCCAGCATCGGCAGATTCACGCCGGTACCGCAGCCGCAGTCGAGCAGCCTGACGGGCGGATGCGCTGCGGCGGCCCGTGCGACGACAGGAGCGACGAACGCGCGAAATCCCTTGAACCAGAAGTGCTCGCGTTCGGCGCGGCGTGTGGCTTCGAGCAGAAGATCCATGTTGGCTACGAATCTGGGCGCGACGGCACCGGTGTGGCGTCCGGTGCCGGAGACGATGGGGTCCTGGATGGGGCGTCCGCTGGCGCAGGCGGCAACGTGTTCAACTCGGCCTCGCGTCGTCTGAACTCCGGCCCCACGCGCTCGGGCGTGCTCTGACGCGGATTCCACCCGAGCCGCATCACCTGGATCTGCATCGTCCGGCGGCCGAACGCGAGCGCCTCGTTGCAGTTCCACATGTAGATGTCGATCTGGCGACCCTTCACACGCGGGCCCGTGTCGAGAATCGTGTAGATGCCGTTGTAGCGCGCGCTGAGCCCTTCCACGCGGATCACCGACCCCACGGGCAGCAGGTCCGGGTCGGCGGCCGCGATGCCCGTCTGGATACCGGCGCCTGACGCCGTCGTCGTGCCCTTGCAATAGGCCGTGGAGCGGTAGCGCAGGCGCAGGCCCGGCGCCGGCGATGCGACGTCGAGCGGGTCGGGCAGTCCCGGTGGCATCAATGGCGTGTCGGCCCGGCTGGCACGACGGAGGGCCTTGGGCAGGTACTGCGAGTCGAAGATCGGACTCTCGTACAACAGGACGAAGCCGAGTGCCGCCCCTGCCGCCACGACGATGCGCCGCTTGAGCGAACGGGTCAGGAGCACGACTCGGACTCCTGCGCGGCGTCGGCGAAGTGGACGTACCCGCCCGGGAGCGGTGTCTCCGACTGATCCGCGTGCACGATCAGGAGGTCGGCCTCCTTCGTGCACACGCCAATCCTGGTGACGGGCGGCAGGCCCTTCCGGCTCGTGGCATGCAGGAACCGCCGCCGCATGCGTCGCGGAACCGCGAACACCAGCTCGTAGTCCTCGCCGCCGGACCAGACCAGGGCGTCTGCCGCGGTGCCCGTCGTCGCGGCGACATCCGCCACGGCGGGAGAGACAGGCACGCTCGCGGCCTCGACGCGCACGCCCACGCCGCTGGCCGCGGCCAACTGGCGCAGCGCGTCGGCCAGGCCATCGCTGGTGTCCATGCAGGCCGACGCGGCCCTGTTGCGGGCCACCTGCAGGCCGAGCGCGACCCTCGCCTCCGGACGACGGTACCTGGCGATGGCGTCGGCCAGTGCCTGCGACACGGCCGGCTCATGGTCGGCGTTGCGTGCGGCGCCGGCGCGCACGTGCGTGAGCCACGCCAGTCCAGCGGCCGCCGCACCCGTCGTGCCACTCACGTACAGTTGGTCGCCGGCTCGCGCACCGGCTCGACGCAGCACTTGCCTCGGTTTGGCGGCACCGCTCACCGTGACGTCGACGAACAACACCGGCGATCGCGAGACGTTGCCGCCCACGAGTTGTACCTGCGTGGCATGCGCGGCCTCGACCAGGCCCTCCACCATCTGCGCAACCCACAGGGCGTCGAGATGAGGGGGCAGACCGAGTGAGAGCAGGGCGATGCGCGGCACGGCGCCCATGGCCGCGATGTCGCTCAAGTTCACGTGCAAGGCGCGATGGCCGACGTCGGCCGCGCGGCTGAGCGCGCGCGTGAAGTGCACGCCGTCCACCTGCACGTCTGTCGTCAGCACATCGACGTGGTTGCGCCGCGGGACGAGCACTGCCGCGTCATCCCCGATGCCGACGCGCACTTCGTCAGACGTCGGCTGACCCCGCGTCGCGATCCACTCGATGAGCGCGTGTTCGCCCACCATGTCACAGGTGGCGGACGGATCGTGTCGCCAACCCTGAGGAATCCGCGGCTCCATGGTCAGCGCGCGATCTCCACGGCACGCGTCTCACGGATCACGGTGACCTTGATCTGGCCGGGGTATTCGAGCTCGTTCTCGATGCGTCGTGCGATGTCCTTGGACAGCCACACGGAATCCTCGTCGGACACCTCGTCGCTCTGCACCATGATCCGGATCTCGCGACCGGCCTGCAGCGCGAACGAACGCGAGACGCCCTTGAAGCTGCTCGCGATGCTCTCGAGCTTCTCCAGACGCTTCACGTACGACTCGAGGATGTCCCGGCGAGCACCGGGGCGAGCCGCGGAGATGGCATCGGCGGCCTGGACGATCATCGCCTCGAGCGACGGCCAGTCGATGTCCATGTGGTGCGCGGCGACGGCGTCGAGTACGGGCTGCCGTTCGCCATGCTTGCGCAGCACGTCGAGTCCGAGCTCGAGATGCGTGCCCGACATCTCGCGATCGATCGCCTTGCCGATGTCGTGCAGGAACGCCGCGCGTACGGAGACGTGCTGGTCGAGGCCGAGTTCTTTCGCCATGATGCCGGCGAGCCAGGCGACCTCGCGACTGTGGTTCAGGACGTTCTGTCCGTAACTCGTCCTGAACTTCAGTCGGCCCATCAGCGTGAGCAACTCGGGGTGGACGTCGTGCAGGCCGAGTTCGAAGGCCGCCGTCTCACCCTCACGCCGCACCGTGTCGTCGAGCTCGGACTTCACCTTCTCGACGACTTCCTCGATGCGCGCGGGGTGGATGCGTCCGTCGGCGAGCAGGCGCTCGATGGCCTGCCTGGCGATCTCCCGGCGGAAGGGATCGAAACTCGACAGGATGATCGCGCCCGGCGTGTCATCGATGATGAGCTCGACGCCTGTCGCCTGTTCGAGCGCGCGGATGTTGCGGCCTTCACGTCCGATGATGCGGCCCTTCATGTCGTCGCTGGGGAGATCGACGACCGAGACGGTGGTCTCGATGGCGTGTTCGGCGGCGCTGCGCTGGATGGCGTCGGTGACGATCTGTCGCGCGCGTGCGGCGGCCTGCTCGCGCGCCTCCGCTTCGAGCCGCTTCAGGAGGTGTGCCGCGTCACGCCGCGCGTCGTGTTCGATGTGACGCAGCAATTCGGCGCGGGCCGCGTCGGCGGTGAGTCCGGCCACGCGTTGCAGTTCCCCGATGGTTTCGGCGTGCCGGGCCGCGATGGCCTGCGCCGTGGCGTCGACCTCCGCGCGTTGCCTGGTCAGGTCGTCGCGTGTCCGCGCAAGGTCCTGTTCGAGGTGCAGCAGCGCCGCCGCACGCTCCACTGACGCACGGGCCTGCTCCTCAGCCCGTTGCGCGGTGGTCTGCGCCTCGCGCTCGACATCGCGTGCGGCGCGCTCGGCATCGACGAACACGGCGTGCGCCCGCTCCCTGGCGGCCAGTTCCGCTTCCTTGCGCTGCGACTCGGCGTCGCGTTCGGCGGTGGCAATGATGCGGGCGGCTTCCTCGCGCGCGTGTGCCGCGTCGGCAGACAGGCGCTTGCGCGCGATGTTCAGCCACACGAGCACGGCGAGAGCCGCCGCGCCGTCCAGTACCAGACCGAGCACTTCGAGCGAGTTCAACTGGGCCAAGATGAATCCTGTCGACTGTCACCCGAACACCCTCGCCGAGGCAAGCGCGAGGAGAACGGGAGCGTGTCGCAGTCGCCCTGACGGGGGCGTGTGCGGCTGGCTGGGGAGCGCCGCAGGCGATCAACCCCGCGTTGCCGTGTGGGGAGGTCGTTGAACCTGCAGAAGCAGGTGGAACCACTGTAAAAGCCGCGCTTCAGGCTTCCTCTCTGCGGAGGCATGCACACCACGCGGCCCTCGCGATTCGCTTGGGGTGAAGAACATCGGCTCAAGCGATCCTCTACCCATCACGCACAACGCAGGCAACCCCGATGGTAGCACGGGGCCTCCGTGTGGTGTCAGCCGCCATGCCGTGCCAGGACGGCGTCGATGAGGTGCTCGAGTGCGGCCGCGCGGTCCACGAGTTCGGCGGCCACGCGCGTGTCCTCGTCGCGGCCGCGAAGGCACTCGTCGGCGATGTTGAGCGCCGCGAGCACCGCGAGCTTGGTCGATTCGCCGATCGGCACGGCGCTCGACGCGGCTTCCATCGTGCCGTCCACATAGCGCGCCAGCGTGTGGACGTACGACGGATCGAGCGCGCTGCGCACCGGATAGCGCAGGCCCTGGATGTCCACCATGACGACGTGCGTGGGCCCCGCCTGCTCGGCGAGCGGCGTGTCATCGTCCACGGGGGAGGCGGCGTTGACCCTCACGTCTACATCTGGAGTGCGTCGAGTTGCGCGAGCATGTCGGCGACGCGTGCCCGCACCTGATCGCGTTCATCACGCAGGGACTGCAGTTCCACGGCCACGCCTTCGGCATCGGCGAGCTGCGCCTGGAGGGCATCCACTTCACGCGTGAGCCGATCGTTGTCCGTGCGGAGGCGGCTGGCTTCCGCGCGGCTCTTCTCGACCAGCGCGATGAGCTGGCGGATCTTCTCGTCGAGGCGCTCGACCACGCCGAGGTCGGCGGCCGTCACGGTGGTGCTCATGTGCGAACTCCCTGATCGGCGGTCCGCCGATCCAGTCAACGCAGGGTCGCGCCGTGCCCGGCCGCCAGCGCCGCGAGGATGCCGTCGACGGCCGACTGCACCTCCACATCCGTCAGCGTGCGCTCGGCCGCGCGGAACGTGAGTCTCAGCGAGAGGCTCACGGTGCCCGCGGGCAGCGACGATCCCTGATAGCGATCGAACTCGCGCACCTCCACCAGCGTGGACGGCGCAGCGGTGTGAATCGTGTCACGAACCCTCACCGCGGGCAAGTCGGCCGGCACGACGATCGACAGGTCGCGCACCACCGATGGGTGCCGCGGGAGAGGCGCCATCACGGCCTGCCAGTCTGGCGCATGGTCGGGAGCCGCGAGGTCGAGATCCACCTCGGCCACGAACACGGGATCCGCACCCGGCAGCCCGCGCGCTTCGGCAAGCGCGGGAGCCAGTTGACCCACCCACCCCACGTCCACGCGCCCGCCGGCATCCGCCCTGACGACGCGCGCTGCGCGGCCCGGCATGAACGCGGCGTGATCGGCCGGCTCGAGCGTGAGGGGCGTGCGAAGGACGTCGCCGATGCGTGCGACGACGCCGATGACGTCGTACACGTCCACGGGACGGCCACTGCGGCTCCAGTGTTCAGGCGCGGCGGCGCCCGTCCACGCGACTGCCACGCCATGCGTCTCGCCATGCGCGTCGGTGAAGCGCGTGCCGAGTTCGAACAGCCGGATGTCGCGATGTTCGCGCCGGCGATTGTGCGAGAGACTGTCGATCACGCCCGGCAGCACCCAGGGCCGCAGGACGGCGAAGAGCTCCGACAGCGGATTCGCGATGGCGATCGGTGCCGCGTCGAACGGCGCCGCCGCGGCCCGCTCGATGAACGTGAACGTCACGGCCTCCGCGAAGCCGGCGCCCACGAGCATGTCGCGTACGCGCGCGTCGCGCACCAGACGCGGCGCCGTCCGGGCGGGCGGAGCAGCGAGCGGCGGGAACGTCACGGGCAGGCGGTCGTAGCCAGCACACCGCGCGACTTCCTCGATGAGGTCTTCTTCGCGCGTTACGTCCCCGCGCCATCCGGGGATGGTCGCGATCCACGCAGGTCCGTTCGCGTCATCGTCGTGCGCGAGGCCGAAGCCGAGCGACGTCAGGATCGACTCGACTTCCGCAACGGGCACCTCCATGCCGAGCACGCGCGCGATGCGTGGCCATCGCAGGCGCACGGTGCGCAGCGCAAGTGCCGGCGTCCCCGCGACCACGTCGCCGCCACGCACGCGACCGGCGCCGATCTGCGTCAGTACCTCCACGGCGCGGTGCAGGGCACGCAGCGGCATCGAGGGATCGGTACCGCGCTCGAAGCGATACGAGGCCTCGGTCGAGAGCTGGAGCCGGCGTCGGGTGCGGCGCACCTGCGCAGGCTCGAAGTACGCACTTTCGAGTGCGATGGTTTTCGTTGTCGCGCCGATCTCGGTCGCGTCACCGCCCATCACGCCCGCCACCGCCTGCGCGCCGGCATCGTCGGCGATCACCAGCATGTCGTCGGCGAGCGTGCGCGCCACGCCGTCGAGCGTGGTCAGGCGTTCGCCCGCGTGCGCGGTGCGCACGGTCAGCTGATGTCCGGCGATCGTGTCGTAGTCGAACGCGTGCAGCGGCTGGTTCAGCTCGAGCAGCACGTAGTTGGTGACGTCGACGATGTTGTTGATCGAGCGGACGCCGGCGAGCGTGAGTCGCTCGACGAGCCAGGTGGGGGAGGGGCCCACCGTGACGTCCATCATCGCCGCGCAATAGAGCGGGCACAGATCCGCGCGTTCGACAGACACACGCAGCGCGGCGCCGTCGTTCTGCGCGACGCGTGCCTCGGCAACCGCCGGCACGGGCACGCGCAGCGGCACGCCGTAGCGCACCGCCACTTCGCGCGCCATGCCGAGCACGCTCAGGCAGTCGGGCCTGTTCGCGGTGATCTCGAAGTCGATCACGGCATCGTCTGGCCGCCCCTCGACGGAATCGACGGCGGCGACCTCGAACCCGCGCATGGAGAGATCGTTTGCGAGCTGGTCGATGGTGACCGGCACGTCGACGTAGTCACGCAACCACGAGACGAGGATTCTCACGACGCGAACTGCTCCAGGAAGCGCAGGTCGTTCTCGTAGAACGCCCTGATGTCGTCAACGCGATGGGCGAGCAGCGCGAGACGCTCGATGCCCATGCCGAACGCGAAGCCCGTGTAGCGCTCCGGATCGATGCCCACGGCCTCGAACACCGACGGGTGCACCATCCCGCTGCCGCCGATCTCGATCCAGCCCGTGCGCTTGCACATCGGACAGCCGGAGCCGAAGCACGACTGACAGCCGACGAAGACTTCCGCGCTCGGCTCCGTGTACGGGAAGAAGCTCGGCTTGAACATGATGGGCGTCTTCGGATCGAAGAACTCGCGCGCGAACCCGAGCAGCGTGCCCTTGAGGTCGGCCATCGTCACGTGCTCACCGACGACGAGACCCTCGACCTGCTGGAACATCGGCGTGTGCGTGAGATCGAGGCTGTCGCGCCGATACACCCGCCCCGGCGCGATGATGCGCACGGGTGCCCCATGCGCCTCCATGTACCGCACCTGCACCGCCGACGTATGCGTCCGCAGCAACGTCGCCGGCCGCGGCTGTCCCCCGGGGTGCCCGTTGCCGGTTGCCGGTTGCCGTCCGCCCGTGCTGTCCGGTTGCCGGTTGCCGGTTGCCGGTTGCCGGCTGAACGCCCTTTCCAGATACAGCGTGTCCTGCGCATCGCGGGCCGGATGGTCCGCGGGCATGTTCAGCGCCTCGAAGGTGTGCCAGTCGTCTTCGGTCTCGGGGCCGTCGACGATCTCGTAGCCCATGCGCGTGAAGATGCGCTCGATGCGTTCGCGCATCGCGTTGAGCGGATGACGCGAGCCGGCGGGCAGTGGCCGTGCGGCCAGCGTGAGATCGAGGCCCGGCGTCCGCGTGCCGCTGGCCACTGTCTCGCGGCGCGCCTCGAGGCCGGCTTCCACGGCCTGCTTCAGTTCGTTGGCCAGCCTGCCGATCTCGCGCTTCTGGTCGACGGGCGCCCTGGCGATCTCGCCGTACAAGGCCGTGACGAGCCCGTGCTTGCGGCTCAGGAAGCGATCGCGAAGGGCCTGAAGGTCGGCAGCCGTCGCCACCGCCGCCAGTGCGGTGTCGAACTCGGCCCGCAGCGCAGCCACGGAAACGGAGAGATCGGACATGGGGTCCACACGAAAAACGGGGGCGCGCCCGCGAAGGCGGCCCCCGTGGAATTTCAGAACGTTTGCAATTGCTAAGCGTTCTGCTGCTTGAGGGCGTCCTTGGCGCGGGTGGTCAGCGCCGCAAACGCCGCGGGCTCGCTCACGGCGAGCGTGGCGAGCATCTTGCGGTCCACCGCCACGCCTGCACGCGTGAGGCCGGCGATGAACTGCGAGTAGCTGATCCCCTGCTGGCGCGCCGCGGCGTTGATGCGGATGATCCACAGCCGGCGGAAATCGCGCTTCTTGCGGCGACGGCCGACAAACGCGCTCTTGAGTGCGCGGTCCACCGCCTCCTTGGCAAAGCGGTACAGCTTGCTCTTGTTGGCGTAGTACCCCTTGGCAAGGGTCAACAACTTTTCGCGCTTCGCACGGCGCACCGTGCCACGCTTCACTCTTGGCATCGTCTTCTCCGCAGCCTCGGGGCGGCGCTCAACCGACTTGAATCCCGGACCGCTCTACGAATGTCGAATGCTGAATGACAAGCCCGATGTCGCTGTCCGAAGGATGGAAGGCCCATTCCCGGCATCGCGGCATTCCCGGCATTCATTCATTCGTCATCCTGCATTCGACATTACTTGTACGGCAGCATCAACTCCAGCTTGCCCTGATCCTGCGCGGAGACGAGCACCGTGCCACGCAGCGCGCGCTTGCGCTTGGTGGTCTTGCTCGTCAGGATGTGCCGCTTGAACGCGCTGCCGCGCAGGAATTTGCCAGAGGCGGTCCGCTTGAACCGCTTCGAGGCGCCCTTGTGGGTCTTGAGTTTCGGCATGATCTGACTCGTCTTCGTTACGTGTTGCCGCGGGCCGCGTGAGCCCGCGTGTCAGGGACCTCGTGTCCCCGAACCCCTAGTCCGGCTCGAGCTCCGTTGCCGCTGCCTGCGCGGCGGCTGCGAGTTCCTCCGGCGTCATCTCGGTGTCGTCGTCGTCGGCCTCGGGGCGCGGCTCGCGCTCCGGCTTGGACGGCTTCTCCAGCTTCTTGATCCCCGGACGGCCCGACAGGATGGTGTGCATCGTGTTGCCTTCCATCCGCGGGATGTTCTCGGCCACGGCGATGTCGTTCAACTCGCCGATCAGCCGCTCCAGGATCCGGCGCCCGATCTCCGGGTGCGCGATCTCGCGCCCGCGGAAGAACACCACCGCCTTGACCTTGTCGCCTTCGTGCAGGAAGCGCTGGATGTTGCGCTTCTTGAAGTCGTAGTCGTGCAGATCGACCTTCGGGCGGAACTTGACCTCCTTCACCTCGATGGTCTTCTGGTGCTTGCGGGCCTGCCGCTGCTTCTTCTGCTCGTTGTACTGGTACTTGCCGTAATCGGTGATACGGCAGACCGGCGGCACGGCCGTAGCGGCGACTTCGACGAGATCCAGGCCCTTCGACCGGGCCAGGGCCACGGCCTGCGCCGGTGCCATGATGCCTAGCTGCGCCCCTGTCTCGTCGATCACCCGGACCTCGCGCACGCGAATGCGCTCGTTGATCCGGACCCTGTCGTCCCGTCGGGGACCCCGCATGCGATTGTCGAACGCGATAACGACCTCCTTGAACGCGCCCCGTGCCCCGATCCACGATCGGCGGCGCGAAACGCTTCCTACACTCCGACCGGCTGTTCCGCCTGCCTGCCCTTGTTCTCGATCTCGGCCGCCGCGTCGGCGAGGAACTCGCTCACCGACCGGCTCCCCAGATCGCCGCCCTGCCGGCTCCGTACCGCGACCGCGCCGTCGGCCACTTCCTTGTCGCCGACCACCAGCATGTACGGCACCTTCTGCAACTGGGCTTCCCGGATCTTGTACCCGATCTTCTCCTGCCGGTCATCAAGCCCCGCGCGCAGGCCCGCGGCCGTGAGCGTGGCCCGCACTTGCGCGGCATACGCCGCGTGGCGATCCGCGATGGGCAGCACGACGGCCTGCACCGGCGCCAGCCACAGCGGGAACGCTCCGGCGAAATGCTCGATCAACAGCGCGATGAACCGCTCGAAACTGCCGAAGATCGCCCTGTGGATCACCACGGGCCGATGCTCGGCGTTGTCGGCCCCCACGTACTTCAGGTCGAAGCGCTCGGGGAGCTGATAGTCGAGCTGAATCGTGGCGCACTGCCACTTGCGGCCGATCGCGTCGGTGACGTCGAAGTCGACCTTCGGCCCGTAGAACGCGCCGTCGCCTTCGTTGATCGTGTAGGCAAGCCTCGCCGATTCGAGCGCCTGCTTCAACTGCGCTTCGGCGTGATCCCACGTCTCGCGCTGCCCGAGGTATTGGTCCGGCCGCGTCGAGAGCTTCACCTCATAGGTCAGCCCGAGGTCGCCGTACACGCGCTGGACCAAGCCGAGCAGCCGGTGGACTTCCTCGCCGATCTGCTCCTGCGTCACGAAACAGTGCGCATCGTCCTGCGAGAACTGCCGCACGCGCGTGAGTCCGCCGAGCACGCCCGACGCCTCGTTGCGGTGCAGGGCCGTCTGCTCGTGCAACCGCAGCGGCAGGTCGCGATAGCTCCGCATCTGGCTGGCGAAGACGAGCATGTGCCCGGGGCAGTTCATCGCCTTGAGGGCCATCTCCTCGCCCTCGGCGGCCTCGAGCGTGAACATGTTGTCGCGGTAGTGGTACCAGTGCCCCGACGTTTCCCACAGCGCCTTGTTGAAGAGCAGCGGGGTCTTCACTTCGTCGTAGCCGGCCGGATACAGCACCGCGCGCATGTACTCGGCAAGGCCGTTGTAGAGCACCGTGCCCTTGTGCAGCCAGAACGCCGCACCCGGCGCCCACGGATGGAACATGAACAGGCCCGTTTCGCGGCCCACCTTGCGGTGGTCGCGCTTCTTGGCCTCTTCGAGCCGCGCCAGATACGCCTGGAGCTCCTTGTCGGAGAAGAACGCCGTGCCGTAGATGCGCTGCATCGGCTGGTTCTTCGCGTCGCCCTTCCAGTACGCACTCGACGTCGTCGTCAGCGTGAAGGCCTTGAGGCGGCCCGTCGACGGCACGTGCGGTCCGCGACAGAAGTCGACGAAGGTTTCTCGGTCCTTGATCGTGTAGACCGACACCTCCGCCTGCCCCTGCGTGTTCTCCTCGATGAGCTGCACCTTGAGCGGCTCGCCACGATCGGCGAAGAAGCGCAGAGCCTCCTCGCGCGGCCACATCTGTCGCTCGAACACCTCGTCGGCCTGCGCCAGCCGACGCATTTCGGCCTCGATCTTCTCGAGATCCTCAGGGACGAACGGCCGCTCGACCACGAAGTCGTAGTAGAAGCCGGGCGGCTCGTCGATGACCGGCCCGATGCCGCACTGCGTGCCCGGGAACAGCCTGGTGACGGCCGCGGCCAGCAGGTGCGCCGTGCTGTGCCGGTAGACCTTCAGGGCGTCTGGGCCGTCGGCCGTGAGGATCCGGACCCGTGCGTCGCGCGTCAGCGGGTACGACAGGTCCACGATCTCATCGTCCACCTGTGCGGCAAGGGCCACCTTCGCGAGGCGCGGAGACACGCCCCCCGCCACGTCCCGAACGGGCGTGTCGACAGGAACGGATCGCGTGGATCCATCCGGAAGCGTGACAACGACGGACATCATGCCGCGAACACTGGTCTCCACAGCCGGAGCCGGCTGGGCCTGCAACCGGTGGGCGGATGGCTGAAATTGGTAGGCACGGGCGGAATCGAACCGCCGACCTCCTGCGTGTCAAGCAGGCGCTCTAACCCCTGAGCTACGCGCCTATAGCCGTTCGCACACGTCCATGTGCGAACGCCCATGGTACAGCGGAGCCGTTGGAACACGCAAGATTTCACGTGTGCGACGACCCGATCTCGTCCATGTGGCGTCTTCTATGCCGCGGCCCTGGCAGGAGCCTGGCCCGTGGCCGTTTCGATGGCCTTGTCGAGGATGGGATCCTCGGTGGGCGGCGGCGCGCCGAACTCGACGTCCGGCTCGGCGACCGGCACGGCCGGCACCAACCCCGTGCCGTGGATGGCCGTGCCTTTCGGCGTCAGCCAGCGGGCGTGGGTCAGCCAGAGCGCGCTGCCGTCTGGCAGCTTGACCAGTTTCTGCGCCGCGGCCCTGCCGAGCGTCCGCTCGCCGACGGTCTTCGCCCTGTCGTTGTCCACCAGCGCCGCCGCGAACACCTCGGCCGCTTGCGACGTGCCGTTGGTGGTCAGCAGGGTGACAGGCATCGTGATGGCACCGTCGCCGGTCTGCGCCTCGGTCTTCTGCTGCCCCTGCCCGCGGGCTTCGAGGATCGCCAGCGTGCCCGACTTCACGAACAGGCGCGCGGTGTCCACGCCGAGCGCCGGCTCGCCGTCGGTGGTGTGGCGCAGGTCGATGAGCACCTGCGTGGCACCCTGCTTGGTGACGTCGGTCACCGCCTGCTTCACGCGGGCCGCCGTCTGCGTGCTGAACGCCGGTACCCGTACCAGCCCCACCCCGGGTGCCACGATGCGGGTGGTGACGGCCGGGTCGAGCGGCGCCGCGCGCGTGAGGGGAACTTCGTGCACGTCCGTCTGGCTGCCGCGCAGCACGGTGAGCGCCACGCTGGATCCGACAGCCCCCCGCAGCAGGCGCTCGCCTTCGTGGACCGACATGTGGCGCGTGGACTTGCCGTCGATCGCCCTGATGTAGTCGCCCGTGTGCAGGCCGGCCTTGGCCGCGGGCGAACCGTCGCGCGCCGCCACCACGCGCAGGTAGTACTGGCGCGTGAGCGCGATCCCCGTCACGCCGGGTGCAGCGGATGCGGGGGCGTCGAGCAGCTTCACCTGCGCGGCGTCGAGATAGGAGCTGTCGGGGTCGAGCCCTTCGGCCAGCCCGAGCATCGCGCCGTCGAGCACCGTCTCCGGGTTCGGTTCCTCGACATAGCTGCCGAAGATGAGCGACACGACATCGTCGAACACGCGCAGGTGCGGGTATGCACCCGGCGCTGAGCGCTGCTGGCCGAGCAGGCCGCCAACGAGAGTGAACACGACCAGCGGTGTCGTGAGCGTCAGGACGAGAAGTCGCGTGCGCGTGGTCATCGTGGAGCCGGTGCGAGCCATTGTAGGGGATCGACGGGACGACCGTCGACGCGCACCTCGAGGTACAGCGCCGACACGCCGTCTGGCGCGTCCCCCACGTCGCCGACGATGACGCCGGCGTCGAGTGTGGCTCCCCGTTGGACGTGTATCGACGACAGGTAGCCGTACAGCGAGAACGATTGCTGGCCGTGATCGAGGATGACCAGCTGCCCGAACCCGGTGAACGGCCCCGCGAACACGACGGTGCCCGGATGGATCGCACGCACGGGTGTGCCCGACGGCGAACCGATGGTGACCCCGTTGTTGACGATGCTCGTGCCGAACCGCGGGTCGCGCTGGCGACCGAAGCGTCCGGCGATCGACCCGCCGGCGAGCGGCCAGGGCAACTGGCGTCGCCGTGTGGTCAACGGGACCTGCTGGACGGGAGTCGGCGCCGCCACCGGCGTGCGACCAGCCATCGATGCGTCGAGCTTCGCCCGTGCGGCCACGAGTTCGGCGAGCCAGCGCTCGCGCTGGCCTGTTTCCATCTCGAGCGACGAGAGCAATTCCTGCTTGCGCGCATACGCGATCTGCGCGGCCATCGCGCGGGCGCGGGCTTCGGCCTGGAGCGCGCGCGACTCGTCGCGTCGAGTGGCGAGTTGGCTGCGCGTGTCGGCCAGTGCCTTGGCCGTACGCGCGTACGCGTCGAGCCGTCGCCCATCGTCTTTGGCAAGGTAGTTCATGAGGCGCGCCGCGCGTGACACGTCACGTGCGCTCGACGCGTTCCACGCGATGCGGGCGTAGCCGACGCGACCAAGGCGCTGCAGCCTGCGCAGCCGCGCGGCCACCGCCGGACGTTCCTCGTCGAGCGTCTGCTGGAGGGTCGCCTCGCGCGCGACGAGGACCGAGAGTTCGGCTTCGATCTGCGCCAGACTCTGACGGGCTTCCGCCTCCCTCGCGCGCTGGAGGTCGCGTTCGACGTCGAGGCGGCGCAACTCGTCGAGGACCGATGCCGACTGTTGCTTCAGCCCTTCGGCCTCGCGGGCGAGCGCGGCGATGCGTTCCCGCGTGGCCTGCCTGGCCCTGGCGGCTTCGGCCGCCTGCACGAGCGCCGACGGTCCCGACGTGCCCTCGGCCGGCGTCGTCGGCGACGGCTGTTGCAGCGACTGCAGTTGTGCGGTCAGCAGCGCCGCGAGCCAGAACGCACCCACGACGGCAGTATCGGCCGGAACCGGGCGCCGTATTACCCTTGCCACGTGCGCGTGCTGGCCTTCGACCTCGGTGCCCGGCGGACCGGCGTGGCCATCAGCGACGCGTCAGGGACGCTGGCCCGTCCGCTGGAGATCGTGCGCGGCACGTCGCTGAAGGCGCAGTGGGCGTTGCTGCTCGAGGTCATCGCCCGCGCGCAGTCGGAAGACGATCCGATCGAGGCGATCGTCGTGGGCGTGCCGCGACGCCTCGACGGGTCGGACACCGACTTCACGCCGGCGACGCTCGACGTCATCGCCCGCCTGTCGCGCCATCTCACGATTCCCGTGATTCCGTTCGACGAGCGGCTCACCAGCGTTGAGGCCGAAGCGCGGCTCGCGGAACGCGAGCGCGACTGGCGACGTCGAAAGGCCGTGCTGGATGCCGCGGCCGCTGCCGTGCTGCTGCAGGACTATCTCGATTCCCGTCAAAGGACCCCCACCGCGTGAAGCGTGCGCTCCTCGTTCTGACATGTCTGTTGCTGCTGGCCGTCGCGGCCGTGGCTGTCGTGGCGTACGTGGTGGTGCGACGCGCGGCCGAGCCCCACGGCGCGTTCGCCGGTGAGCAGTTCGTGGAGATTCCCTCGGGCGAGAGCACGCGAGGGATCGGCCGTCGGCTCATCGCGGCGGGTGTCATCCGCGACGACCTGACGTTCAGGCTCGCCCTGCGCTGGTATGGCGCGGGCCGCTCACTCAAGGCGGGGGAGTACCGGTTCACCGAGCCCGTCACGCCCGCTGCCGTGATCGATCGCCTTGCGCGCGGCGACGTCTATCTCGTGCCGCTCACGTTCCCGGAAGGACTCACGGTCGAGGAGATGGCGCAGCTCTTCGGGCAGAGCGGACTCGGATCGGCCGAGGCGTTCGTCGCGGCCGCCAGGAACCCCGCGCCGATCGCGGCCATCGATCCCGAGGCCGACACGCTCGAAGGGTATCTGTTCCCGGATACGTACAGCCTGCCGCGTCAGGTGGATGCGGCGGCTGTCGTCGACCGGATGGTGCGCCGCTTCACGTCGGTGTTCGACCAGGACATGCGCGCACGCGCGAAGGCCACCGGACTGACGGTGCGGCAGATCATGTCCATCGCGGCGCTGGTGGAGAAGGAGACGGCGCGCGGCGACGAGCGCGGACTGGTGGCGGCGGTGTACCGCAACCGCTTCCGCATCGGCATGCCGATGCAGGCCGATCCGACGGTCATCTACGCGCTCAAGCGCGCCGGCCGCTGGAACGGCAACATCCGCAAGGCCGACCTCCAGTTCGACTCGCCGTACAACACGTACCGCTATCCGGGCTTGCCTCCAGGCCCGATCGCCTCACCGGGTCGTGCGTCGATCGAAGCCACCATCGCGCCGGCGGACGTCGACTATCTCTACTTTGTCAGCCGCAACGACGGCTCCCACGAATTCGCCAGCAGCCTCGCCGCCCACAACCGCAACGTCCAGACGTGGCAGATCGCGTACTTCAGGCGGAAGCGATAGGAGTGCGGTCGGGCCCGGAGGGCCGACCCTACCTATCGCCGCAGTGGGTAGGCCGGCTCTCCGAACCCGGCCGTTCACCGTTCGGCCCAACGCAACTTCTGTCTGAGGACCTGGAAATAGGTGTGGGCGGCGGGCTTGAGGAGGCGGAGGGCGTACGGGGCGCGGCCGATGGCGACGCTGTCGTCGGGGCCGAGCATGTCGCCAATCTGGCCGTCGAAGGTGACAAACGTCTCTTCGCGTGACGATCGCGCCGTCTCTCCCGCCACCACGATCTCCAGCGCGACCGACGCGGGCAGCACCACGGGACGGTTGGTGAGCGTGTGCGGCGCGATGGGCGTGAGCACGAGAGCGTCGACGCCCGGGTGCACGATCGGCCCTCCTGCCGACAGGTTGTACGCGGTCGATCCGGTCGGCGACGCGACGATGAGGCCGTCGGCCTTGAAGCGCGCGATCAACTGTCCATCGGCAGACGCGACGAGATCGATGATGCGCGACAGCGCGCCCTTGGTGATCACCACGTCGTTGAGTGCGAGGTGCCGCACGCGGGTGCCGTCGGCGCGCCGCACCGTCGCCTCGAGCATCATGCGCCGCTCTTCGCGTGCCGTGCCGTCGAGCGCCTGCGTGAGCGCCTCGAACGTCTCGGTCATGCGCACTTCGGTGAGGAAGCCGAGGCTGCCGAAGTTCACCGCCACGACGGGCACGTCGTAGCCGCCCGTGCCGAGACGGCCGGCGGTGCCAAGCAGCGTGCCATCGCCGCCGAGCACCACCATCAACTGTTCATCGCGTCCGAGGACGGCCGCGTCACACACCTCACCAGGCAGGGCCTGGCCGGCCAGCGCTGCCGTCGATGCCTCGTAACACGGCGTGACGCCGCGAGCGACCAGCCACGTGCCGATCTCGCCGAGGAGCGACGACGCCTGGGTCAGGCCGGGTTTGGCGACGATGCCGGCGCGGCGGATGGGGGACGTCATGCACGACTCCTGAAGTGGACGAGCCACTCGCGATTGCCTTCCATGCCTTCGATCGGCGACGGCACATGCCCGACCGCCGTCAGCCCCAGGTCCTCGGCCGCACCGATGATCTCGGCGAGCACGCGCTGGCGCACGCCCTCGTCGCGCACCACGCCCTGCCCGACTTCGTCACGCCCGGCCTCGAACTGCGGCTTCACGAGCGTCACCACGTCGGCACCCGGCCGCAACAGCGGCGGCACGACCGGGAGAATGTACCGCAGGGAGATGAACGAGACGTCGGCCGTCACGATGTCGAACGCGCGACGGCCCGGCGGCAGCGCGTCGGCCGTGAGGTAGCGCGCGTTGATGCGTTCGAGACACGTGACGCGTGGATCGGACCGCAGCCGCCAGTCCATCTGGTTGTGCCCGACGTCGATCGCCACCACGTGCGCGGCGCCGCGCCGCAGCAGGACGTCTGTGAATCCGCCCGTCGACGCGCCGATGTCGAGGGCGTCGCGCCCCTCGCACGCGATGCCGAACGTATCGAGGGCGTGTACCAGCTTGAGCGCGCCACGGCCGACGTACGGATGATCGGCCTGCCGCACCTGGACGTCGGCGTCCTGGCGCACGAGGTGCCCCGGCTTGGGCGGTGCTGACGTGCCGGGCAGGGAGACGTGTCCGGCGAGGATCAGCGCCCGCGCGCGTTCGCGTGATGGCGCGACGCCGCGCTGCACGAGCAGCGCATCGAGGCGCACGCGGGGAAGGCGTGCGTCGGTCACTGGCGGCGGGTGAGCGTCCAGTCGAGGATGGCGGGCAGGTGGCCCGAGAGGTCCGCGCGGGTCAGCGCGGCGTGACCGCGTTCGGCGCATTCGCGCGCACGCTGCCGGCTGCCCTCGACGCCGAAGAGCGCGGGATAGGTGAGCTTGCCCGAGGCCTCGTCCTTGCCGGCGCTCTTGCCGAGCGATGCCGCATCTCCCTCCACGTCCAGCACATCGTCCACGATCTGGAAGCAGAGCCCGAGTTCGATGGCGTACGCGTCGACGGCTGCCACCTGATCGGGTGTACCGCCGGCCATGATCGCGCCAGCGCCCGTCGCGGCGCGGATGAGGGCGCCTGTCTTGCGCGCGTGGATGTCCTGCAGCCGCTGCAGATCGTCATCGAGCCGCTCCTGCCGCGGCGCGCCTTCCCACTGCAGGTCGAGCACCTGTCCGCCCACCATGCCCCACGCCCCGGCGCCGCGCGCGATGAGCGCGATCGTCTGGAGCTTGCGTGTGGCGATGGCCGGACCGTCGATGGCCGGTTCACGCGCGATGAGTGTGAACGCTTCGGTGAGGAGGCCGTCGCCGGAGAGGATCGCGAGCGCGTCGCCGTACACGACGTGCGCCGTCGGACGTCCACGTCGCAGCGTGTCGTTGTCCATCGCGGGCAGGTCGTCGTGGACGAGCGAGTAGGTGTGGATCATCTCCAGGGCGCAGGCGGCAGGCAGCGCCAGCGCGCGCGCGTCGGGATGTCCGAGGCCGACGGCGTCTGCCGCGGCGAGCGTCAGCACCGGACGCATGCGCTTGCCGCCAGCGAGCAGGCTGTACTGCATCGCCTCGTGCAGGCGCGGTGGACAGTCGGGCGGGGCCGGCAGCCACGCGAGGAGCGCGCGCGCGACGTCGCGGCGACAGCCCTCGGCGAACTCGTCGAATGGTGTGCTCATTCGCCGTCGTTGGTACGCGATGCGAGGGCCTTGTCGAACGCCGCCGTCTCGTCGCGCAGCGAACCGTTCTGCGTGAGCACGGTGATGCGGCGCTCCGCGTCAGCGAGCCGATCGTGGCAGAAGCGCGAGAGCGTGACGCCGCGCTCGAACAACGCGAGCGACTGCTCGAGCGGCAGGTCACCCTGTTCGAGCGTACGGACGATGGAGTCGAGCTCGGTGATGGCCTGCTCGAAATCTGTGGGATCGGTCATGGGCGTGGCGGGGAATCGGGACTGGTGGCGGCGACGTCGCATTGCAGCATGCCGTCGCTCACTTGCACATGAACGCGATCGCCGGTCGACACGCCAGCCACGCTGCGCACGACGGTCTGGCCCGGTGTGTCCCAGCAGATGGCGTAGCCGCGTGCGAGCGTACGGAGCGGACTCAGCGCATCGAGCTGACCCGAGAGCGACGACACCCGGCGGTCGCCCGTGTGCAGCGTGCGCGTGAGCGCGGCCAGGCCGCGGCCGATCAGGTGATCGACGCGACGGCCAGACTGCGCAACGCGAGCATCGAGGCCCACGCGGGCCAGGCGCTCGCGGCTGGCCTGCAGCCGTGCGTGCGCGGCCGCACGTCGCGTGGTCATCGCGCTGCGCAGACGATCGTCGATCTGGGTGAGTCGCCTGACGCGCGTCACGAGCTGACGCTGCGGATGCTGCTCGTCGAGCCGCGCGGCAAGGTCCGCGAGTCGACGCGTGCGGCGCGCGGTGCGCTCACGCCACGCGTGCGCGAGGCGATCGGTGAGCTCCACGCGCAGGCGATCGCGGTGGCGGATCTCGTCGCGGTAGTGCGCGAAGCCGGGACGGCCTTCGATGCGCAGGAGGCGCGTGCGCTGCCTGTCGAGCCGGCTGCCGAGGAGCAGCGCCATCTGGCGTTGCGCGCCCGCGAGACGGTCGCGGAAGTCACTGGCCTGGCGCACGACGATCTCGGCGGCCTGTGATGGCGTGGCCGCTCGCACGTCGGCCACGTAGTCGGCCAGCGTCGTGTCGACTTCATGACCGACCGCGGCAATCACCGGCACGGGTGCCGCCGCGACGGCGCGCGCGACGGTTTCCTCGTTGAACGCCCAGAGGTCCTCGGTCGATCCACCGCCGCGGCCCACGATGATCACGTCGACGTCGGGTACGCGCGCCACGCGCGCGATCGCCCTCGCGATGTCGACGCTCGCGCCCTCGCCCTGCACACGGGTCGGCGCGATGACGATGTCGGCGGGCGCGCGGCGGGTGCGCAGCACGCGCAGGATGTCGCGTACGGCAGCGCCGTCGAGCGATGTCACCACGCCGATGCGGCGCGGCAGCATCGGCAGAGCTCTCTTGCGTGCCGGGTCGAACAGACCTTCCGCCTGCAGGCGCTTCTTGAGTTGATCGAGCGCGAGCTGACGTGCGCCCGCCCCCTTCGGCTCGATGCTGTCGACGATGAGTTGATAGCGGCCGCGGGGGACGTAGACCGAGAGGCGCCCCTTCACGAGCACGTGCAGGCCGGTGGTCAGCTTGAAGCGCAGGCGCGCGGCGTCCGTCCGCCACAGCACTGCCGACACCTGCGCGCCACCGTCCTTCAGCGTGAAGTAGACGTTGCCCTGCGATGGGGTGCAGTCGGCGATCTCGCCCTCCACCCAGACGCGTCCGAAGGTGCCTTCGAGCGACTGCCGTACGGCATGCGTGAGCTCGCTGACGGTGTACGTGCGCGGCCGGCGCGGCTCCTGTCGCTCGCTCTCGCGCTCGACGAATCCGGTGCCCGGTGCCCGGTGCCCGGTGCCCGATTCACGAGGGCGTTCGGCAGGTCGCGTGGTCGTTCGTTCGTTTCGGGCACCCACAAGGGGTGCCCCTGCATCTGCCTGACGACCGTCGGGTGCCCCTGCATCCGTCGGACGATTGTCTGGTGCTGGCTCGTCCTCGAACGGGAGGTCGAAGAGCGAACTCACCCCAGGTCCTCGATGTCTGTGGGGGTGAGACTGAGGCGCTCGATGGCTGTCGCGCGCCCGCTGGCGTCGGCGGTGACGATCACGCCGTGCAGGCGCGGCATGCCGCTCGCCGTATCGAACTTCGACGGCAGGCCCGTGAGGAACCGACTGATGACGGGACCGCGTTCGACACCTATCACGCCGTCGTGTGGCCCGGTCATGCCGACATCCGTGCAGTACGCGGTGCCGCCCGGCAGCACCTGCGCGTCTGCCGTCTGCACGTGTGTGTGCGTGCCGACCACCGCCGTGGCGAGGCCGTCGAGATGCCAGCCCATCGCCACCTTCTCGGACGTCGCTTCCGCGTGGAAGTCCACGAACACGACGTCGGTGTGGGCCTTGAGGCGCTCGACTTCCGCGCGGCCGTTCGTGAACGGATCGTCGATGGCCGTCATGAACACGCGGCCCATCAGGTTCAGCACGCCCACGCGCAGGCCCGCCGGTGTGGTGACGACCGTCGACCCGCGTCCAGGCGTACCCGCCGGATAGTTGAACGGACGCAGAAGCCGCGGCTCATCGTCGATGAACGCGAGGATTTCGCGCTTGTCCCACACGTGGTTGCCGGACGTGAGGACGGCGATCCCGGCGTCGAAGAGCTCCTTCGAAATCTCCCGCGTGATGCCGAAACCGCCGGCACTGTTCTCGCCGTTGGCGATCACCACGTCGATGTCGCGCGCCCGCACGAGCGCAGGCACGCCGCGCTTGACGAGATCGCGCCCGACCTTGGCGAAGATGTCGCCGATGAACAGGATGCGCATGCGCGCCTAGACGACTTTCTCGATCGGGATCACGAATTCGTGCCCGTTGTTGAGCAGCGGAAGCCGCACTCGCAGTTCCCCTTCGGCCATCGTCGCGCGGGCCTTGCCCAGGTCGAGCGTGGCCGAGATCCGGACCGCGCGGGCGAAGCGTCCGAAGCTGCGCTCCACCAGGTGGAACGACGTGGTCCGTGCAGAGGGGCCGGCCGCCGGCCATTTGCATCCGGCGATCACCAGCGTGTTGTTCTTGAACAGGACCCTGACATCGTCGGGCGCCACACCTGCCAGATCCATCACGACCTCGACGGCATCCCCGCGTTCGACGACGTCCATCGGTGGGGCGTACAGCCCGCCTGGCGCGGCATCGTGCGCGTGCTGCAGGTCCTCGAAGAGACGGCGCACCTCGTCAGCGAGCTCGGCGGCCTCCGGAAACGACAGCATCCCGCGATGATCGCACAAAGAGACCGGCAACCGGCAATGGGCAACCGGCAACCGGCCAGCCTCCGCGCTGACGCGCTACGGCGCGGCAGGCCACCGGGGGGCAGATGGAGCGAACGGGTTTCAACCCGTTCGTCACGCAAGGGGTTGAAAGCCCCTGACCTCCGTTTGAGTTCGTTAAATATGATTCAATCGCACTCATATTAAATGCTTTGATTTCGCTCACTATGGCTGCTATGCTGTCTCTCGTGCCGCTTCGCCGGATGGTCGGCGGGGCGGGGAAGACATATGGACATGGGCAACAGGTGGCCTGCAGAGCCGCCTGGGTGTCGAAGGAGAGAGACATGAGCATGGTGCGATTCGACCCGTTCAACGAGCTGGCCACGATGCAGGACCGCATCAACCGGATCTTCGGCGACGCGTACACGCGGCGACTGGACGACGGCGGGCTGACGCAGCGGGGTGAGTGGCTCCCGGTGGTGGACATCTTCGAGAACGCCAACCAGGAGATCGTGCTGAAGGCCGAACTGCCTGGCATCGCGCGCGAGGACAGCGACGTGCGCGTGGAGAACAACACGCTGACGCTGCGCGGCGAGCGCAAGCGGGAGAGCGAGGTGACGCAGGAGCAGTACCACCGCGTGGAGCGTTCCTACGGTGCGTTCACCCGTTCGTTCTCGCTGCCGTCGCGCATCGACACCGAAAAGGTGAAGGCGGAGTTCAAGGACGGCGTGCTGTCGATCACGCTGCCGGTGAAGGCCGAGGCCAAGCCGCGCCAGATCGACGTTGCCGTCAGCTAGCCAGATTGCAGGAGGGCCGGACTGGTTCAGCGGTTGCCGGTTGCCGGCTGAACCCGTCCGGCCCTGTGTTCGTCAGATTCGCGCAGGGGGAAGATCCGTTATGACGACGCTGTTCGTGATGGGGTGCGCGATGGTGGCGATGCTGGTGGTGGCCGGGTTGGCGATGGCCTGGACCGCCGTGCGAGCCGTGCTCTGGCTCGTCTTCCTGCCCCTCATGTTGCTGAAAGGGCTTCTGGGCATCGTGTTCGGGCTGATCTTCGGCGCGTTCGGGATCGCCGCGGGCCTGATCGCGACGGTGGTCGGCGTGGGCGTGGCGATGGTCGCGGTGCTGGCGGTCCTCGCGATTCCGCTCCTGCCGTTCCTGCTCGTGGCCGGCTTGGTCTGGCTCGCCTGGAAGGGCACCGCGGCCCTCGCCGCCGCCTGACACCCTGCTTCACGGACGCCGGCCGTCAGGCCGGCGTCACGAATGCGCCGCGGGCATCCTCATACGCCGCTGCCGCCCGCAGGAGCGCAGACTCGGCAAACGCCGGCGCCGTGAGGTGCAGGCCCACCGGCAGTCCCTGTCCATCGAGTCCGCACGGCACGCTGATGGCGGGAAGGCCCGACAGGTTGGCGCTGACGGTGAAGACGTCGGCCAGGTACATCTGCAGCGGGTCTTCCACCTTCTCACCCAGGCGAAACGCCGTTGTCGGTGCCGTGGGCGTGGCCACCACGTCGACGCTCGCGAACGCGCGTTCGTAGTCGCGCGCGATCAGCGTGCGCACCTGCTGCGCCTTCCTGTAGTACGCGTCGTAGTACCCGGCGCTGAGCACGTACGTGCCGAGCATGATGCGGCGCACGACCTCGGCGCCGAACCCTTCGCTGCGCGACGCGGCGTACATCGACGCGAGATCGTCGTACTCGCCCGGATCCGCGCGATGTCCATAGCGCACGCCATCGAAGCGTGCGAGATTCGCGCTCGCCTCCGCCGTCGCCACGAGGTAGTAGGTCGGGATCGCGTACTCGGCGTGCGGCAACTCGATGTCGTGCAGTGTGGCACCGCCGGTCACCATCACCTGCAGCGCGGCTTCCACCGAGGCGCGAACGTCGGGATCGACACCCTGCTCGATCAGCGCGCGCGGCACCCCCACGCGCAGGCCGCGCAGCGACGCACTGGCGGCGGGGACGTCGAACGGTGGGGCATCCACTGTCGTCGCGTCGCGTGGATCAGGTCCCGCGATGGCTGCCAGCACATGGGCGGCCTGCCGCACCGTCTGCGCGATCGGGCCCACCTGATCCAGCGACGACCCGTACGCGATGAGGCCGTATCGCGACACGCGACCGTATGTCGGCTTGAGACCCACCACGCCGCAGAACGACGCGGGCTGACGGATCGATCCGCCCGTATCCGATCCCAGCGACACGGCGACGGCCCCCGCCGCCACGATGGCCGCGGACCCGCCGCTCGACCCGCCCGGCGTGCGATCGTGCGCCCACGGATTGCGCACAGGCCCGTACGCGGAGTTCTCGTTCGACGATCCCATCGCGAACTCGTCGCAATTGGTCTTGGCGACGATGACGGCACCTGCCGCGTCGAGGCGCTCGACGACAGTGGCGTCGTACGGCGCGATGAACCGATCGAGCATGCGCGACCCGGCCGTCGTGCGTGTGCCACGCGCGCAGATGTTGTCCTTGATCGCGATGGGCACACCGGCGAGCGGCAGGCGCGCGCGCTCGGCCTCGTCCATGGCGTCGAGGGCGTCGGCGCGTTCGCGCGCACGCGCGTCGGTCACCGTGAGCACGGCGTTCAGGCTCTCGGCCCTCGCGATGGCCGCGAGCGCCGTTGCGCAGGCCGCGGATACCGTGGGGCCCGTCACGCGCAAGTCGATGCGGTTCATGCGCCAATCACCCGGGGCACGCGGAAGAGCCCCGCGCGCGTGTCGGCATCGGTGGCGTTGGCGAGGGCGTCCTGCACACCGAGCGACGATACGGGGGCGTCCGGACGGAGGTCGCGCTCGCCCTCGACGACGTGCGCGGTGAGTGGCACGCCGTCGGTCGCCACGGCCTGGAGGCGATCCACGTAGTCGAGGATCTGCGTGAGATCGGACGCGAGGCGTGCGCGCGATTCGTCGGTGAGACGCAGGTGTGCCAGCGCGGCGACGCGGTCGATGTCGTCGGGGTCGAATCGGGCCATCGGGCGTCATGGTACCGCGGACATTCGACCTACAATGACGCCCGTGCCGAATCGACGTGGTCTCCGTTTCGCGGCGTGCGCACTGCCGCTCGCCCTGGCCCTGATGGTGCCAGCCCCTGTCGCCGCGTGGGGGTTCGACGCCCACAAGTTCATAGCCGAGCGGGTCATCGCGCGCCTGCCGTCTGGCCTGCGCGAGATGTTCGAGCGGCAGCGCACGACGTTCATCGAGCACGCCATCGATCCCGATCTGTGGCGCAACGTGGGCTTCGAGGAGGAGCCGTCGCGGCATTTCCTCGACCTCGACGCGTACGGCGCCGCGCCGTTCGACGCGCTTCCGCGCAGCTACGACGAGGCAGTGGCCAAGTTCGGACCCGAGAAGGTCAACAAGGAAGGCACGCTGCCGTGGCGTGTCGCCGAAGTGCACGGACGTCTGCGGCGCACCTTCGAGCAACTCGCGCGGCCTGACGCGCCGGGCTACGCGCAGGACAACGCCGTGTTCTTCGCGTCCATCATGGGCCACTACATCGGCGACGCGCACGTGCCGTTCCACGCGATCGTCAACTACGACGGGCAGGCGACGGGACAGCTCGGCATCCACAGCCGGTTCGAGTCGGAGCTGTTCTCGCGCCTCGCGCCCACGCTCACGGTCAACCCGACGGCCATCGTGCCCGTCACCAACGCGCGCGACGCCGCGTTCGCCACGCTCATCGCGAGCGCCGCGCTCACCACGACGGTGCTCGAGGCGGATCGTCAGGCGATCGGCACAGGCGACCTGTACGACGACGGATACTTCACGCGCTTTGCCGAGGCTGGGGCGGGTCGCGTCCTGGAGCAGCGCATCAACGACGCGATCGCGTCTGTCGCCGCCCACATCATCGGCGCCTGGGAAGCTGCCGGAAAGCCCGACCTTTCGCAGCCCCGCGGTCCCCGCACCCCGCAGCGCCGCCGCGCGTCGAGACCGCCGACTCCCTGAGAATGCCGCGATGTCGCGATGACGGGAAGGCGGAGAGAATCATGTCCATGTCACTACTTCCAGCGCTGCTGCTCCTGACGCTCGGCATTGGCGTGCAGTCGTCGCCACTCTCGCTCGACGTGCGTGTGTTCCGTGGTGCCGTCGAGGTCACGCGAGACACGCACGTCACCGTGTTCCCTGCCGGCACGCGCACCAACGGGCAGGCCGCGCCGTTGGTGAGCAGCGGCGAACGGCAGGTGTCGCTGGCTGCGGGGCAGTACGACCTGCAACTCGTGCAGCACCACGAGGGGAAGGTCAGCGGCATCGCATGGACGACGCTGCGGTTGCTCGTCGACTACCCGGGTGAACGCGGACGTCACCTCGAAGTGCTGAACTTCGACAAGACGTTCGGGGCGCTGCAGATCCGCCGCGCCGGCCCAGCCGCTGCTGGCGCGCCGGCATGGAACGCGCGACTCGTGCGCAAGGACGGTTCGGAAGTCGCGCGCGGCGTGCCTGGCGAGGCGTATCAGGTGCTCGTCGCGCCGGCAGGCACGTACGACGTCGTGATCGAGCCGTCCGCCGGTGCCGCGCCCGTGCGGCTGACCGACGTCGAAGTCCGCGCGAACCTCACCTACGTCAGAACGTACTGATTCTTGCGGCCCGTCCTGGCGTGTACCTCGCAGGCCCGGTGCTATCGTAGATTCCGGTACGTTTCGCGATGTTCGACGTCTATCTCATTCCCATCGGCGACGGTCGGCTCGAGCCATACTGCGAGCCCGCCGACGACCACGACGCCGTCGACGCGCAGCAGCCGCGCGGCATGTTCCGGCGGCTCGTGGATCGCTTCAAGCAGATGCTGGCCGACGCGGAAGACGAGCGTCGGCGTCGCGCGCGCGGCGAAGCAGCACCCGACGCGGCGACATGGCTCGGCCGTCTCCAGCAGCGCACGCTGCGCCGTATCGCGGAGCACATCAACGAACAGCGCCTGCTCTGGCACCTGCGCCGGCACAGGCGCGCCACGCTGCACCATCCCGACGATGTCGCTCCGGAGTCGGCGCTGAAAGCGATGCGGACGTCGCTGCGCCGCGACAACGATCGCCACCTCCTGTGGCTGGTCGTCACGACCGTCCTGTTCGTCGTGTCGGGCGCGCTCGCCCTGGTCCCGGGGCCGAACGTCGTCGCGTACTTCCTCGGCTTCTTCGTCGTGGCCCGCTACCTCTCGTGGCGCGGTGCCCGGCATGGACTCACGGCCATCGCCTGGACGATGGTGGCCAGTCCGCCGCTGGCGGAACTGCGCGACGCGCTCGCGCTCTCGCGCGACGTCCGTGGTCCTGCCATCGATGACATCGCCCTGCGGCTCCGCCTCGAGGACCTGCCGCGGTTTGTGGCGCGCATGGTGCCAGACAGGCTCGCCACGCCCTGACGCACGTCTCGCGCGTGGCGGAGAACGCCGCGCCGGAGTACACTCCGCAGGCCGTGACGCTCCGTGAACTGGCCGACCTGCTCGACTGTCGCCTCGAGGGCGACGGCGCCCAGACCGTCACCCGCGTGGCCGCGCTCGAGGGCGCGGGCCCCGGCGACGTCTCCTTCTTCTCGAACCCGAAGTACGCCAGGGCGCTGGCCGCCACGCGCGCGACGGCGGTGATTGCCAGTGATGACGTGGCCGTGCCCGTCGCGGCGCTGCGCACGACACAGCCGTATGTCGCGTTCGCGCGCGCGCTGGCGCTCCTGCACCCGCAGCCGGCTCCACCTGTGGGCGTTCACGCCACGGCCGTGGTCGATGCGACAGCGGTGCTCGGCGTCGATGTATCGGTGGGGCCTTACGCGTGTGTCGGCGCGCGCGCCGTCATCGGTGCCCGGACCGCCGTCCGCGCGCACGTGTTCATCGGCGACGGGGCGGTGATCGGCGACGACTGTCTCCTGCATCCGCACGTCAGCATCCGTGAGCGGGTCACGCTCGGCCACCGCGTGGTGGTCCAGGATCACGCCGTGATCGGCAGCGACGGGTTCGGGTTCGCGGCCGACGCGACAGGCGCGATGCTCAAGATCCCGCAGGTGGGGACCGTCGTGGTGGGCGACGATGTGGAGGTCGGCGCGTTGACGGCGATCGACCGCCCGCCGATCGGTGCAACGGTGATCGGCGCCGGCACCAAGATCGACAACCTGGTCCAGATCGCGCACGGCGTCGAACTGGGCGAGCGGGTGATCCTCGTGTCGCAGGTGGGCATCGCCGGCAGCACGACCGTCGGCGCGGGCACCGTGCTGGCCGGGCAGGTGGGCGTGGCCGGGCACCTCACGATCGGCAGGGGCGTGCGCGCGACGGCGCAGACGGGCATCCCCAATTCGCTCCCCGACAAGGCGTTCGTCTCCGGATACCCGGCCATCGACAACCGCGACTGGCTCAAGGCGTCGGCGGTCTTCCGGACCCTCCCGGCGCTGCGCCAGCGCGTGGCCGCGCTCGAACGCCGCCTCGAGGCGCTGCAGTCGTCAGGGGCAGATGAGCCCGATCCGGACGGCCGGGCCGGGAGGGGCGACCCTGCCGAACGCGGCGGTGCGTAGGGCCGACCCCGTCGATCGCCGTCCCGTCGTCCCATTTCGTTGGAGCAGGCCGGGTGCCCTGCCATAATCGGTCTCGATGATCCGCATGCTCGCTCGGCCCGCCGCGGCCGCCGCGCTGGCTGGCTGCATCGTGGCCGTCGGGCTCCAACAGCCTGCGTCGGCCACGAGCGTCAGACCGCCGGCGTTCAAGTTCGAGGACTTCACGCTGCCCAACGGCCTCCGCGTGGTGTTGCTCGAGGACCACTCGACGCCCATCGTTCACGTGACCCTCTGGGACCACGTGGGTTCGAAGGACGAGAAGCGCGGACGCACCGGCTTCGCGCACCTCTTCGAGCACATGATGTTCAAGGGCAGCCGCAACGTGGCGCCCGAGGCGCACACGTCCTACATCGCGTCGGTGGGCGGGCAGAGCAATGCCTACACCAACGAGGACACGACGGTGTTCTGGCAGACGGTGCCCGCGCAGTACCTGCCGCTCACGCTCTGGCTCGAAGCCGACAGGATGGCGTCGCTGCGCGTCGAGGACTCGACGTTCAAGATGGAGCGCGAGGTCGTCAAGGAAGAGCGGCGCCAGCGTGTGGAGAACCAGCCCTACGGCCGTCTGTCGGAGATCATCTACGACACGGCGTTCACCACGCATCCTTACAAGCATCCCGTCATCGGCAGCATGCAGGATCTCGAAGCGGCGAGCATCGAGGACGTGCGCGAGTTCCACAGGACGTACTACAGGCCCGACAACGCCACGCTCGTGATCGTGGGCGATTTCGAGCCGACTGTGGCGCGCTCGCTCGTCGAGCGCGAGTTCTCGAAGGTGCCCAGGCCGACGGGCACCGTGCCGCGCAACATCCCGCAGGAGCCGAAGCGCACCTCCGAGCTGCGCGTGACCATCGAGGAGGACTGGCCGCTGCCGGCGGTGGTCGTGGCCTATCCGATCACCTACGACGGCAATCCCGACTCGTACCCGCTTCACGTCGCCGCCAAGGTGCTGTCGGACGGCGCCAGTTCGCGCATCCATCAGCGCCTCGTGTACAAGGAGCGCCTCGCGCTCTCGGCGTTCGGGCAGGCGAACCTGATCGAGGATCCGAACCTGTTCTACGCCGTCGCGGTCGTCGCGCCAGGACAGTCGCCGGCCAAGGCGGCCGACGCGTTGATCGAGGAGATGGATCGCCTGGTAACGGCCCCCATCACCGCACGGGAGTTGCAGCGCGCCAAGAACCAGTTCGCGCGCGATTACGTGATCGGACGACAGACCGTGCAGGGAAAGGCGTCGATGCTCGCGCACGCGGTCGTGCTGCACAAGGGCGACGTCGGCACGGCCGACGGCGAGTTCGACATCTTCCAGAAGATGACGGTCGAGGACGTGCAGCGGGTGGCCCGGACCTATTTCACGCCGCAGACCCTCATGGTGCTGACGGTGATGCCGCGCGGTCAGCGCCCGGTGGGAGACGAGTGATGCGGTTGCCCGTGCGCGCCACCTTGATGCTCCTCATCGCGGCCCTGGTGGCCGCCTCGTCGCCGCTGTGCGCGCAGGACCGCCCGCCGCGGCCGCTCGACGCGCCAGACCTCAAGATTCCGCCCTACGAGATCCGGACGCTGCAGAACGGATTGCGCGTCGTGGTGGTCGCCCAGCACGAGCAGCCGGCGGTGAGCCTGCGGCTGATCGTGAAGGCGGGCGCCGCGCAGGATCCGATGAACAAGCCGGGCCTGGCGGGCATGGTTGGCGCCCTGCTCGATCAGGGGACGGCGAAGCGATCGTCGGAGGCGATCTCGGATGCCATCGACTACATCGGCGGCGCGCTCGGCACGGGCGCGGCTACCGATCTGTCGTTTGTCAACATCCTCATCCTGAAGGACAGCTTCGACTTCGGGCTGGACCTGATGTCCGAGGTCGTGCGTACGCCCTCGTTCCCGCAGGACGAGCTCGATCGCGTTCGCGATCAGGCGCTCTCGGCCATGAGCGTCAACATGCAGGACCCCGACTTCGTGGCAGACGCCGTGATCGGCCGGCTCGTCTACGGCTTCCATCCGTACGGCCTGCCGCGCAACGGCACGCCGGAGTCGCTGCCCGAGATCACGCGCGACGACCTCGTGACGTTTCACTCCACGTGGTTCGCGCCCAACAACGCCATTCTCGCCGTGGTCGGCGACGTGGACGTCGAGGCGGCGTTCGCGGCGGTGACACAGGTGTTCGGGTCCTGGCAACCGCACGACGTCCCTGCGGCGCTCGATGCCGAACTGCCGGAACCGACGCGCCGTGTCGTGCTGGTGGATCGGCCCAACGCCGTCCAGACGGAGATCCGCGCCGGACACGTCGCCATCGCCCGCAAGCACCCCGACTTCATGACGCTGAACCTCGCCACGAAGATCCTCGGCGGCGAGGGTGCCAATCGCCTGCAGAACGTCCTGCGATCGGAGAAGGGCCTCACGTACGGGGCCTCGGCGGACATGGACGCGTTCAAGCTCGCGGGTTCGATCATCGCCGA
This sequence comes from Acidobacteriota bacterium, assembly GCA_020845575.1. Classification (NCBI taxonomy): domain Bacteria; kingdom Pseudomonadati; phylum Acidobacteriota; species Acidobacteriota bacterium. Next base: position 76,756 of record JADLFL010000024.1, read on the forward strand.
GACCGATACGCAGACGTCCACCACCGGCGAAGCGCTGCGCCTGACCATCGGCGAGTTCCAGCGGCTCGTGCGCGAGCCTGTTGGCGAGCGGGAGCTGATGGGCGCCCAGGCCTATCTCTCCGGCAGCTTCCCGCTCAGCATCGAGACGGCCGACGACATCGCGCTGCAGGTGCTCAACCTCCTGTTCTTCGACCTCGACGTGAAGGATCTGGAGACGTATCGCGATCGCGTGAACGCCGTCACGAGCGCCGACATCCAGCGCGTGGCGCAACAGTTCGTCAAGCCGAACCGGCTGTCGATCGTGCTGGTCGGCGACGCATCGCGCGTGCTGCCGCAGCTCGAGGCGGTGGGCGTGGACAACGTCGAGGTGCTGCCGCTTTCGGAACTCGACCTGACCAGTCCGTCGCTGCGCCGCAAGGGACCCCTGCCGTCGCTGGTGCCAGGCCGCTGAGGCGCGCATGTCGCGCGTGATGATCTCGTGCGGCGAGCCGTCGGGCGACCTGTACGCCGGCGCGCTTGCCTCGGCGCTGCGCCGCCAGGCGCCCGATGTCGAGGTGTTCGGCTTCGGCGGGCCGCGCCTGGCCGCTGCCGGTGCTGAGTTGCTTGGCTCCTATGAGGGGCTGGCCGTTACGGGTCTGTCCGAAGTGTTGCGCACGCTGCCGCGCACGTGGCGGATGTACAAGCACCTCGTCGCGGAAGCCGAGCGTCGTCGCCCCGACGTGTTCGTCGCGATCGACTTCGCGGATTTCAACTTCAGACTGGGTCAGGCTCTTCACGCACGCGGGATCCCCGTCGTGTACTACATCGGCCCGCAACTCTGGGCGTGGCGCCCCGGGCGCATGAAGGTGATCGAGCGGTTCGCGTCGCGCGTGCTCGTCATCTTCCCGTTCGAGCGCGAGCTCTACGAACGGGCCGGCGTCCCCGTCACGTTCGTCGGGCACCCGCTCATCGACCTGATCGACGCCCGGATCTCACGTGAGGATCTCCTTGCGAGTCATGGCTTGTCGGCTGGCGCGCGCACGATCGCGCTGCTTCCAGGCAGCCGTCACAACGAGGTGGTCAGTACGCTGCCGACGATGATCGAGGCGTGTCGGCGGCTGCGTGACGACGCGCCGGACTTGCAGTTCGTCGTGGCGCGTGCGCCGGGTCTGGCTGACGCCGACTTGGCCGTGGCGCAGTCGGCCGGGTTGCCTCTGGCGATCCATCAGGGCGATACCGACGCCGTCCTGGCCGCGAGCGATCTCGTGCTCACGGCGTCGGGGACGGCCACGGTCCAGACGGCTCTCCACGGCAGGCCGATGGTGATCGTGTACCGGCTGTCGCCGCTGACCTACAGACTCGGCCGGCCGTTCGTGAAGGTCGACACGTTCGGCATGGTCAACCTGATCGCGGGGACGCGCATCGTGCCGGAGTTGATCCAGGACGATTTCACCGCCGAGCGTCTCCACGCCGAAGCGCGCCGATTCCTGACCGACCCCGCGTATGCCGATGAGGTACGCAGGCAGTTGGGGGAGGTCGTGCGGGCTCTTGGCGGTCCTGGTGCGTCGGATCGGGCAGCGGCGGCGGTACTGGATGTTGCGGGAGCTGAGGTGTAGCCGCCGGATTTCATCCGGCGGACGGAGATCGCTGACTGCCGGACAAAGTCCGGCAGCTCATCTGAGTAGTGGGGGGCGGCAGCTACACCTTGGAGGAAGTCGAGGCGTGACGGTGCACGAACGACGGTCGAGACGAGCATGGATGGGCGTGGTGGTGCTGGCGTGGCTCTGCGCCGGGCCGACGTCCGACGCGCGAGCCTCCACCGTCGTGCCGCTGGCGCTGAGCGAACTGGTGGGTGCCGCGGATGTCATCGTCGACGGCACGGTCCAAGACGTGCAGCACGTCGAGGTCAGCGGACGCATCGAGCGAATCGTGCGCGTACGGGTCGCGTCGGCGTGGAAGGGCGAGCCTGACGCGGTCGTGTACGTGCGCCTGGCGGGTGGGCGCATCGGCCGCACGGAAACACGCGTGCCTGGCGTACCGGATGTCGCCGCGGGAGACAGGGGCGTGTGGTTTCTCGCGTCACATCCGCGCGGTGGCTACAGCGTGGTCGGACTCCACCAGGGCGCGATGCGCGCGACCATGGGGCCAGACGGCGTCGCGCGCGTACTGGCGCCGTCGACGTCGGCCGACGCACGAGGCGCCGTGTCGCGGCTTCCGCGCACGATGACCGATCTCGCACGCGACGTCCGCACCCTTGCCGCTGCCGGAGCCGCGCGATGACGCGACCTTCGGCTCGGAGCCTTGTCGGCAGGACATTCCCGGCATCGCAGCCCGCCTTCGCGCCCGCGGCGCTACGGCGCGGCAAGCATGCCCGACATTTCGCGCTCGTGGCCGTGCTCGCGCTGCTGGCGACGATGCCGACGTCGGCGTATCTGAAGTTCGGCTACGCCATCGACGGGCGGTCCGTCGTGCTCAAGTGGCCCGATGGGCAGCCCGTTCGCTACGCGGTGGGATCGCGCGGTGTCGCCGGTGTCTCGGCGACTGACTTCCGCGAGGCCATCGCCCGCGCGTTCCAGACGTGGGAATCGGTGCCGACCGCATCGATCCGCTTCCAGCAGGACGGTGTGACCGATCGTGTGCCGTCCGACAACGACGGCGTCACGCTGCTGGCATTCGACAGTCGTCCCGAACTCGATCGCACGCTCGGTGCCACGAGCTACACGATCGATCTCCTCAGCGGGACGCTGCTCGAAGCCGACGTCTTGTTCAACGCGGCGTTCCCGTGGTCGGTGGCAGGCAGTGGGCAACCCGGTCGCTACGATCTGGAGTCGATCGCGACGCACGAGATCGGACACCTGCTCGGTCTCGGGCATTCGGCGCTTGGCGAAACCGAGGTTCTCGGGTCCGGCCGTCGCGTGCTGTCGGCAGGGGCCGTGATGTTCCCGATCGCGTTCTCACCGGGCAACGTCAGCGGGCGTGTGCTCGAGGCCGACGACATCGCCGGCGTCTCCGACATCTATCCCGACGGCACGTTCCGTCGTGAGACCGGCAGCATCTCCGGCCGCGTGACCAAGGATGGTATCGGCGTCTTCGGTGCGCACGTCGCGGCGATGCACCTGCGCTCGGGGAAGCTCGTGGGCGGCGTGACGCTGGACGATGCAGGCAACTTCATCCTTGCTGGCCTCGAGCCCGGCCCAGTCGTGCTGCGGGTGGAGCCGCTTGACGATGGCGACGTGAGGAGCTTCATCGACTCGCCGCGCGTGGACGTGAACTTTCGGGTGGCGTTCTCCCCGCGTGCGGTGTTCGTGCCCCGCGCGGGCAACATTCCCGACGTCGTGATCACGGTCGTGGCCAAGTGAACGTGCGCGCGGCTGGATGGTGGGTGCTGGTCGGCGTCGTGCTGTCGGCTGCGCCGGCGTTCGCGCAGCAGACGGCATCGTCGCGACAGGCGGGTGAGCGACGGTTCGAACTGGCGGTGCTCGGCGGCGTGTTCGGCGGCGCGGATCTCGGTGGCGTGCCGGCGAACATGTCGACCAACGACGTGCCGTCGAGCGGACAGGCGGCGCTCTTCACCACGAAGACGTCGATCTCCGATGCGCCAGTCGTGGACGGGCGCGTGGGCGTGCGCATCGCCGGAGGATGGTGGGCCGAGGGTGGATTCTCGTACGCCCGGCCGGACTTCGCCGTGCGCCTGTCCGCAGATACGGAAGGGGCACCTGACGTGACGGCCACGTCGCGCCTCACGCAGGTGGTGGCGGATGGCGCGCTGCAGCATCGATGGACGGGCCGGCGTGTGTCGCCGTTCGTGGTGGCCGGCGGCGGCTACCTGCGCCAGCTCGACCAACCCCGCACGACGGCCGAGACCGGCTCCGTGGTGTATGCGGGTGGCGGCGTGCGTGTGCGGCTGTCGCGTGCGCCTCGCGGATGGACCAGCCGTCTCGCCCTTCGCGGCGACGCGCGCCTCGTCTGGCTCCGCGGCGGAATCCGCCTCGCCGAAGAGCGCGGTCCCACGTTCGTCGTCGTGGGTGGACTTACGTACGGCTTGTAAGTCAGCGAACTCCCAGCAGGATGTCCGTCGTGAGCTGGTCGAGGCGCTCGTAGGCGAGGCCTCGCGCGGCGATCGCGTGCCTGTCGAACGTGCGGCCGGCGAGTGCGCGCGCGCCGTCGGCCGTGAACGCCCCGACGCTGCTGCCGTCGCCGTGCGCGTCGCGCAGGATCGCCTGGATCTCCGCGTCGGCATTCCACTGCGCGGCCTTCTCCTTCAGGATCAGGTACGTGCGCATGCACCCGCGCGCGAACGCCTTCACGCCTTCGCGATCCTCGGTGCGATAGGCGTGCGCGTCGAAGTGGCGCGGCCCGTCGTAGCCGACGTCCTCCAGGAACTTCACGAGGAAAAACGCCGCGCGCGGATTGGCGGCGCCGAAGCGGTAGTCCTGATCGTAGCGGCCCGGATTCTGGTCGTTCAGGTCGATGTGGAACAGCTTGCCGGCTTCCCACGCCTGCGCCACGGCGTGCGTCACGTTCAGCCCGGCCATCGTCTCGTGGGCGACCTCGGGATTGACACCCACCATCTCCGGATGCGCGAGCGTAGGGATGAAGCCGAGATAGTTGCCCGTCGTGGCCATGTAGATGTCGCCGCGCGGTTCGTTCGGCTTGGCTTCGAGCGCGAACCGATAGCCGTAACGCTGCGACAGGCTGTACGCGCACAGGTAATCGACGGCTTCCCTGAGCCGCTTGACGGCCTCGTCGGGGCGCCGGCACGCGTCGGTCTCGGTGCCTTCGCGTCCGCCCCACAGGACGAACGTTGTCGCGCCGAGTTCCGCGCCGATGTCCATCGCCGCCATCGTCTTCTGGATGGCGTAGGCGCGCACCTGCGGATCGTTGGCGGTGAAGGCGCCGTCCTTGAAGATCGGATCGGTGAACAGGCTCACGGTGGCCATCGGGCACACGATGCCGTGCGCCTGCATCGCGGCCTTGAACGCGCGCACGATGGCGTCGCGCTCGGTGGGCGTGGTGTCGATGGGCACGAGGTCGTTGTCGTGGAGGTTGACGCCCCACGCACCGACCTCAGCGAGCATCGCGACAGCCTCGTCCGGAGGCAGCGCCTCCCGCACGGGTTCCCCGAAAGGATCGCGGCCGCGATTGCCGACGGTCCAGAGACCGAACGAGAACTTGTGCGACGGGGCAGGGCTGTACGGGTCTGGCACGGAACGATCTCCGAAGAAGGGGACTCGCGGGGGAGTGTACGTCAGGGCTGCCGTTGCGGCGGCGGCTCGTCGAGTGCGGCGTCGATCGCGTTGCGCACCGTCTCGTCATCGGGTGCGACGCGACTGGAGAAGTACGCCTTGACCCTGCCGTCGCGGCCGACCACGTACTTGCCGAAGTTCCAGCTCGGCAAACGGCCGCAGGAGCCAAGGAAGCGATAGACGGATGACTGCGCCGGCCCGTCGCGCGTCACGACCTTGGCAAACAGCGGGAAGCGCACGTCGTACGTCCCCGAGCAGAACGTGGCGATCTCGTCGGCGGTGCCGGGTTCCTGTGCGCCGAAGTCGTTGCTCGGGAACCCGAGCACGGCGAAGCCGCGATCGGCCAGTGTGTCGTGCAGGCGCTGCAAGCCCGCATACTGCGGCGTGAATCCGCATGCGCTGGCGGTGTTGACCACGAGCGTGACGCGACCGTCGAACGTGGAGAGTGGAACGGGCGACCCGTCGAGCGCGTCCGCCGTGAGGGCGTAGAGCGATCCGTCGGTCTCGCGTAGCGGCGTGAGCGTATTGGTCATGGCAGTCCGGAGGAACGCAACGGCATCGGCCAGACCGCGAGCGATGCGCCTGACGGGGCGACGCGCGCGATTCATGCGAGCGCGTCCCGCACCTGACGCAGCGCGGGGTAGAGAGCCTGATAGGCCCGGTACTGACGCGCGAGCACGGCCCGTCCTTCACCCGGCGCAACCTCGCCCGTGACGCGGACCACGCGATCGCACGCCGTGTCGACGTCGGGCCACACGCCCACGCCGACGCCGGCGAGGATGCCCGCACCGTAGGCCGCGCCTTCCTCGGCCGCAACAGTCTGCACGTCGTGTCCGTACACGTCGGCCTGGATCTGCCGCCACAGCGCGGCGCGGGCGCCGCCGCCACCGAGTCGGATGGCCTCGACCGGCACCTGCATCTCCCGAAGGATCGTGAAGCTGTCCTGCAGGCTGAACGCGACGCCCTCGAGGATGGCGCGAATCACGTGCGCTCGGGTGTGCGACGCGGCAAGGCCGACCAGCGCGGCGCGGGCATGCGCGTCGAGGTGCGGCGTGCGCTCACCCATCAGGTACGGTGCCCACAGCACGCCGTCGGCGCCGGGCGGCACGGCGAGCGCCTCGTCTGCGAGACGCTCGTAGGGGTCGCGGTCGTCACTCGGCCCCGATCCGAATCTGTCGCGGAACCAGCGCAGCGACAGCCCGGCGGCCTGCGTGACGCCCATCACATGCCAGCGTCCAGGCACGGCGTGGCAGAACGTGTGGACGCGGCCCCGCGGATCGAGCGCCGGTCTGTCCGTTGCCGCGAAGACGACGCCGGAGGTGCCGATCGTCGCGCACACGGCCCCGGGTGTCACGATGCCCATGCCAACCGCACCTGCCGCCTGATCGCCGCCGCCGGCCACGACGGGGATGCCGGGACGGAGGCCGACGGCTGTTGCGCCGTCTGTCGTGAGCGATCCCGTGATCTGGGGGCCCTCGAACGCCTCCGGCATCATCGTCGCTTCGATGCCCGTGGCGCCGAACATCTCTCGCGACCAGCGGCGCCGCGCCACGTCGAACAGCAGCGTGCCGGATGCGTCGGCCACGTCTGTGGCGAAGCGTCCCGTGAGGCGATAGCGGATGTAGTCCTTCGGCAGCAGCACGTGGCGCACGCGCGCCCACGCGTCGGGCTCGGTACGGCGCACCCACAGCAGCTTGGGCAGCGTGAAACCCGTCAGCGCCGGGTTACTCGTCCATTCGATGAGGCGAGCCGCGCCGATGCGCTCGGTCAGCAGCGCGCACTCCTCGTGCGTGCGCTGGTCGCACCAGATCAACGCCGGACGCACCACCGCGCCCGCCCCGTCGAGCAGCGTCGCGCCGTGCATCTGTCCCGTGAGGCCGATGGCCGCGATGGCCGACGGGTCGAGGCCCGCGGCTTCGAGCGCGCGCGGCACCGCCTGCCGGCATGCGCGCCACCAGTCGTCGGGATCCTGCTCGGCCCACCCCGTCTGCGGCGCCGCGAACGGCGCGTGATCGGCCGTCGCCGACGCGATCACCGTTCCGGACTCGTCGAGAATCAGCGCGCGCGTCCCGCCCGTACCCACGTCGATGCCGAGGAGATAGGTCATGGCGCCGGGCCGCATGCTATAACCACGGCCGGCAACCGGCAACGGGCAACGGGCAACCGGATCGAAGGTCGGCGACCGGCCACTGGCCCGGCCGGAAGGCGACAGCTCCATCTCCATCTCCATCTCCATCTTCGCGGAGAGATCACGATGTCATTTCGTTCGTGCGTGTTTCTGTTCACAGTCCTGGGCATGACGTCATCGGCTGCGGCGCAACGTCCACCGACGGGGACCGAGACCCGGCTGTGGTCGGGTGATGCGCCGTTGGCGACCGGGACCGGGGCCGAGGACACGCCGGCGCTCACCGTGTATCAGCCCGCGCCGGGGACGGCGACGGGGGCGGCGTTCGTGGTGCTGCCGGGAGGCGGGTATCGCGGACGCGCGGCGCACGAAGGCGAGCCGATCGCGCGCTGGCTCAATTCGATCGGCGTGACGGCGTTCGTCGCGCGCTATCGCGTGTCGCCCTACCGCCATCCCGCGCCGCTCTCAGACGCGCTGCGGGCGATCAGGTACGTGCGGGCACACGCGACGGACTGGGGCCTCGACGGTCGCGTCGGCATCCTCGGGTTCTCCGCGGGCGGCCACCTCGCGAGCACTGCCGCCACGCAGTTCACCGACGGTGATGCGAGCGCCACCGATCCCGTCCAACGCGTGAGCAGCCGTCCCGATCTCGCCATCCTGATCTACCCCGTGATCACCTTTACGGAGGACGCGTACGTCCACAAGGGATCGCGCACGAACCTGCTCGGGGAAACCGCCACGCCGGAGCAGATGGCCGCGATGTCGTCCGAGCGCCGCGTCACTTCGCGCACGCCTCCCGTGTTCCTCGTCCACACGACAGGCGATACCGGCGTGCCGCCCGAGAACAGCCTCCTGTTCGTCGAGGCAATGCGGAAGGCCGGCGTCGAACTCGAACTGCACCTCTACGAAGGCGGCCGTCATGGCTTCGGTCTCGGAGAGGTCAAGGATGGCCCCATCGGCACGTGGCCGATTCTTGGCGGGCTGTGGCTGCACAAGCACGGCTTCGCGCGCGAAACCACTGTGTCTGTGAAGTAGCGACATCATGCGCGCACGCCTCTTTCTCGCACTGCTCCTGACGACGCTGCCGGCGATGGCTGCCGCACAGACCGCGCCGCGGGCCTTCGACGTGGTGGTATACGGCGGCATCGCCGGTGGCGTGGTCACGGCCATCGCCGCCGCGCGCGAGGGCGCCCGCGTGGCGCTGCTCGAACCGCGCGATCACATCGGCGGGATGGCGTCAGGCATCGGCCAGGCGGCCGGCGTGGCAGCGAAGATGGTCATCGACGCCGGCGTCGCCGTCCAGGCCATCGACACGGCCGCCCTGTCGGCAAAGCTGAAGCGACAAGGCGCCGTGTTCGACCGTCCGCCCGTCGACTGACCGCCTTCATCGATAGCCCACAGTGTCCTGGCGTGCTGACCGGTGGCCGGTTGCCCACTGCCGGTTGCCGGTTGCCGGTGATCGACACCCTGTCATATGCTCGCCGGGACAGTGACGACACAGGAACGAGGCCGCCGGTGACCATGCGAGTGGGGTTCACCGGGGGCGGCAACATCACCGACACGCACATCAGGGCCGTCACGGGCGTCGAGGGCCTGCAGCCTGTCGGCGTGTGCGGGCCCAACGCGGCCAAGGTGGGTGCGCTGGCGGCGCGCAACGGCCTGGTCGCGGCCGCGTCGCTGGCCGAGCTGCTCGACGCGACGTCGCTCGATCTGGTCTGCATCGGGTCGCCGTCTGGCGTGCACGCCGACGAGATCGCACTGGCGGCCTCGCGCGGCTGTCACGTCCTCGCGGAAAAGCCGCTCGATGTCACGCTCGAGCGCGTGGACACAGCCATCGAGGCCGTCGAGCGCGCCGGCGTGTCGCTCGGCATCTTCTTCCAGGATCGCTGTACGCCCGCGCTGCGCGCCGCGCGCGACGGCATCGCGGCGGGCAGGCTCGGACCGATCCTGCTCGTCGACGCGCGGGTGCGCTGGTATCGCGCGCCCGAGTACTACACGACCGCCGCGTGGCGCGGCACGCCATCGCTCGACGGCGGCGGCGCGCTCATGAACCAGGGGATTCACACGGTCGATCTCCTGCTGTTCCTGCTCGGCGACGTCACCGAGGTCCACGCGCGCGCCGCGGCGCTCCTGCACGACATCGCCGTCGAAGACACGCTCGTGGCGTCGCTGTCATTCGCCTCAGGGGCGCTCGGTTCCCTCCAGGCGACCACCGCCGCCTATCCGGGGTATCCGCGGCGTGTGGAAGTGACGGGCACCGAAGGCACGCTGATCATCGAGCACGATCGCATCCTCAGCTGGGACCTGAAGAGCGGCGCCGAAGCGGGGCCGTCGCTCACGAGTGCAACGAAGAGCGCCTCGACTGCCGTAGTCTCTGATGCGACACCGCATCGGCGCGTGGTCGAGGATTTCCTGGCGGCGCTGGCCGCGCACCAGCGGCCGGCCTGCGACGGGCGCGAAGGGCGGCGCAGCGTGGCCCTGGCCGAGGCGCTCTACGAATCGGCCCGCACGGGGCTTGCCACGAAGGTGGCGACAGCCTGAAACCTGGGGCCGCCGGCGGCAGACGCGCCACCGCGGTCCGGAGACGAAGAGATGAGCGACACGTCACACGTCGAACCTGCCGGCATCAATCGGCGCACCGCCCTCAAGGCCTTTGGCGCGAGCGTCGGATCCATCGCGCTGCTGCCGTTGATCTCCGAAGAAGGGGCCATGGCGTACGAGGCGCTGCAGCGCGCCAACGCCGCACCCGCGCTGAAGGCGTTGACCAAGGCGCAATACGCCACCGTCGACGCGATCGCCGAAGCGATCATCCCGACCGACGCGCACTCGCCCGGGGCCCGTGCCGCCCGCGTGGCCGACTACATCGACCTGCTGCTCTCGGAGGCCAATCCGCAGGTGCGCGAGCGGTGGGTGGCTGGCGTCGCCGCGCTCGACGAGGCGTCCGTCGCGAAGTTCAAGGTGCCCTTCGTCAAGCTCAGCGCCACGCAGGCGACGGCGCTGCTCACCGAGATCAGCGCGAACGAGGCCAAGCCGACCACGCCCGTCGAGCAGTTCTTCCGTACGGCCAAGGACGCCACGGTTCGCGGCTACTACACGTCGGAGATCGGCATCCACAAGGATCTGCAGTACAAGGGCAACCAGTTCCTGCCCGAGTTCGTGGGCTGCCTCACCGAAGACGGCAAGGACTGCCCGCACTGCGGACAGAAGGCCCCGGTCAAGGCTGCGGACTGATGGACGCCCAGCCCACGCCTCCGATCACACCAGCCTCCGGTCCCTGGGACGTCATCGTCGTCGGGTCGGGTGCGGCCGGAGGCATGGCGGCGTTCCAGCTCGCGATGGCGGGCGTGAAGGTGCTCCTGCTCGAGGCCGGGCGCATGCTCGACCCGCAGAAGGACTACAAGACGATGGAGTGGCCGTACGTCGACATGCGCCGCCATCGTCTGCCTGTCGGCGAGTTCGCGTTGTCGGCCGCCGAATACCGCACGCTCGATCGTCCGTACGGCCTCACGCCGGAGATGCAGCGCTACAAGAAGGTGATGGCCTATTCGGGTAATCGCTTCACGCGCGACTGGATTGTCGACGAGAAGGAGAACCCGATCACCGGCACGCCGTACGCGTGGGTGCGTGCGCGTGTGCTCGGGGGGAAGACGAACCTGTGGGGCCGCGTCTCGCTGCGTTTCTCGGATCTCGATCTCAAGGCGAAGACGCACGACGGCTTCGGCGAAGACTGGCCGATCGGCTATGCCGATATCGCGCCGTACTACGACAAGGTCGACACGCTGCTCGGGATCTCCGGGACGAAGGAGGGCATTCCGCACCTGCCGGATGGCATCTTCCAGCGTCCGCTCAAGTTGAACTGCGGTGAGGTGCAGTTGCAGCGCGCGATCGCGAAGATGGGACGCCGCCTCATTCCCGGCCGTGCGGGTGTCACCACCGATGGCGTGCTGAACAACAAGTATCGCCAGCGGTGCATGGGCCGTGGGCGCTGCGGTCGCGGGTGCGACCTGAACGCGGCGTTCCACTCACCGGCGTCGCTGATCTTCCCGGCGCGCGACAGCGGCAACCTCACGGTGCGCGCCGACTCGGTCGTGTCCGAGGTGTTGATCGACGACAGCACCGGCAAGGCGACGGGCGTGCGCGTGATCGACCAGCGCACGCACGACACGATGGACTTCTCGGCGCGACTGGTGATTCTTGCCGCATCCTGCCTCGAGTCCACGCGCCTGCTGCTCAACAGCCGATCGGCGAGCCGGCCCGATGGCGCGGCGAATTCCTCGGGCGTTGTCGGCCGCTACTTCTGCGAGCACGTGATGGGACCCGGTGCGAGCGGCATCCTGCCGTCGCGCGTGAACACCGCGGCGACCAACGACGATGGACGTCCGCAGAGCACGTACATCGTGCGCTTCCGCAACGTCACCGATCGGCACCCCGACTTCATTCGCGGCTACGGGTTCCAGGGCGCGAGCGGCTCGGCCGAGTTCCCCGCGCTGGCGCCGGGGACACCTGGCTTCGGGGCGTCATTCAAGCAGGCCGTCCGCCGGAGCTATCCCGCCACGATCAACTACACGGGCTTCGGTGAAGTGCTCGCGCGCCGTGAGAACCGCGTCTTCCTCGACCCGGAGGTCAGGGACGCGTGGGGCGTGCCGGTCCTGAAGTTCGATTACACCTTCAGCGACAACGAACGGAAGATGGCGGCCGACATGGCGGATACGGCCGAGGAGATGCTGAAGGCCGCCGGCGCCACGGACATCAGCGTGCGTCGCGACGTGCTCACCGAAGGCTGGTCCATCCACGAGATGGGCACGGCGCGGATGGGCGCGGATCCCAAGACGTCGGTCACCAACACGTTCGGACAGACACACGACGTGAAGAACCTCTTCGTCGTCGACGGCAGCATCTTCGTCTCGGCCAGTTGTCAGAATCCCACGTGGATGATCATGGCGCTCTGCTGGCGCGCCATGGACTACGTGAAGGACGAGATGAAGCGCGGCAACCTCTAGCAATCCGACAGACCAGGACACTCATGCAACGCCAGTCAGCCAACGCCCGCCCACAGCAGCCCGACCTCTCCCTCGACATCGATCTCTCGGCGGTGCTCGCCGAGTCACGCGATCTGTCGACGAAGATCACGCCGGACGCCGGTCCGTGGGACGTGATCGTCGTCGGATCGGGTGCGGCAGGCGGCATGGCGGCGTTCCAGCTGGCCACGGCGGGCATCAAGGTGCTCGTGCTCGAAGCGGGCCGCATGCTCGACTACCAGAAGGAGTACCGCACGATGGAGTGGCCGTATCAGTCACTCCGTCGTCATCGGATGCCGCCGGACATGCACGGCCTGAACGTTGCGGAATACAACTTCGTCGATCGTCCGTACGGCAACCATCCGCAGTTCGAGAAGTACCGCAAGCTCACGAGCTACGCGGGCAACACCTTCACGCGCAACTGGGTGGTCGACGAGAAGGACAACCCGATCACAGGGACGCCGTACGCGTGGGTGCGCGCACGCATCCTCGGCGGGAAGACGAACTTCTGGGGCCGCGGCGCGCTGCGCTACGGGCCGTACGAGTTCAAGGCCGCCAGCCTCGACGGCTACGACGTGGACTGGCCGATCGGCTACGAGGACGTCAAGCCGTACTATGACAAGGTCGACGAACTGCTCGGGTGCTCGGGGAGCATCGAAGGCCTCGATCAGGTGCCCGACGGTGTGTTCCAGACGCCGTCGAAGCTCAATTGCACCGAGACGGTGTTCCGTAACGGCATCGCGAAGCTCGGACGCAAGCTGATTCCAGGCCGGGCCGGCGTGACCACCGACGGTCTGCTCAACAACAAGTACCGCCTGCGCTGCATGCGCCGCGGGCGGTGCGGGCGCGGCTGCGAGATCAACGCGGCGTTCCACTCGCCGGCCGCCCTCATCGCCCCCGCACGCGACACGGGCAACATGACGCTGCGCCCGTATTCGGTGGTGCGTGAAGTGCTGCTCGACGAGGCCACGAACAGGGCTCGCGGTGTCCGCGTGATCGACGCGCAGACCAAGGAAGTGATGGACTTCACCGCGCGCGTGGTGGTGCTCGGCGCGGGCACGCTCGACAGCACGCGCATCCTGCTCAACTCGAAGACCGGACGCTATCCGAACGGCCTGGCCAACACGAACGACATCCTCGGACGCTATCTGAGCGAGCACATCATGGGCGTGCGGGGCAGCGGCATCATCCCGCAGCGCGTCGGCAAGGCGCCCACGATCGACGATGCGCGCGCGGTGGGCCCGTACGTGCCACGCTTCCGCAACATCGGCGACGACAAGCGGAAGGACTTCATCCGCGGCTATCACTTCCAGGGCGGCGGCGGATCGGGCGAGTATCCGAGCAACGCGCAGGGCACGCCGGGTTTCGGGTCGGCGTTCAAGAGCGCGGTGCGCAAGTATTATCCGGCGCCCATCTCGTTCGGCGGGTTCGGCGAAGTGCTGCCGCGCCACGAGAATCGCGTGCTGCTCGACGACACGGTGGTCGACGCGTGGGGCATCCCCGTCCTGAAGTTCGACTACCGCTTCGGCGACAACGAGATGAAGATGGTGGCCGACATGGCCGACTCGATCGAGGAGATGTTCCGCGCCGCGGGCGCGGAGGACATCCGCATCGGTCGCGAGCCGCTGCCGACCGGGTGGTCGATCCACGAGATCGGCACGGCGCGCATGGGCACCGACCCGAAGACCTCGTACTCGGACGCCTGGTGCCGTCCGCACGGCATCGACAACGTGTTCCTCGCCGACGCCGCGCCGTACGTCTCGGGCGGTACGCAGAACACCACGTGGACCATCCTCGCCATGTGCTGGCGCACGATGGACTACGTGAAGGAACAGATGCGGGCCGGGAATCTGTAAGCCACGAGCATCAGGAGTCTTCGTGAAGAGAATCGGGATGGGATTGGTCGGGGTGGGGTTCATCGGACCCCATCACCTCGAAGCGGTGCGACGACTGGGGTTCGTCGACGTGGTGGGCGTGGCCGACTCGAGCGAGGCGTCGGCGCGCAGGAAGGCCGATGCGCTCGGCGTGCCGAAGGCGTACGCGAGCTATGAGGCGCTCGTCGCCGACCCTGACATCCATGTCGTGCACAACACGACGCCCAACGCGCTGCACTATCCGGTGACGATGGCTGCCATCAAGGCGGGCAAGCACGTGGTGTCGGACAAGCCGCTGGCGATGACCTCGGCGCAGGCGCGCGAGCTGCTCGACGCGGCGACCGCGGCGGGCGTGGTGCACGCGGTGACGTTCAACTACCGCGGCAACCCGCTCGTGCAGCAGGCGCGCGTGATGGTGGAGAAGGGCGAGATCGGCGTCCCGCGTTTCATCCACGGTCGCTACCTGCAGGACTGGCTGCTCTACGACACCGACTACAGCTGGCGGCTGGAACCAGAGAAGGGCGGCGAGTCGTCGGCCATGGGCGACATCGGCTCGCACTGGTGCGATCTGGCGCAGCACGTTTCGGGGCTGCGCATCACGCACGTGCTCGCCGATCTCGCGACGGTGATTCCCGTGCGCAAGCGTCCGCTCGGATCGCGCAACGCGTTCGCCAGGGGGAGCGCCGACGATCAGGTCGAGCTCGTGGACATCAAGGTCGAGGATCTCTGCTCCGTGCTCGTGCGGTTCGAGGGCGGCGTGAGAGGCGCGTTCTCGGTGGGCCAGATCTGCGCGGGCCACAAGAACGACCTCATGCTCGAAGTGAACGGCGCCGCGGCGTCGCTGCGCTGGCATCAGGAGCAGCAGAACGAGCTCTGGATCGGGCACCGCAGTTCCGGCAACGTGATCCTCCAGAAGGATCCGTCGCTGATGGATCCGTCGGTGGCCGGCATGGCGAAGCTGCCCGGCGGTCATCAGGAGGCGTGGCCCGACGCGTTCCGCAACATCCTCGCCGCGGCGTACGAGCACATCGCCGAAGGCCGTCCGATGTCCGAGGCGTCGCCGATGATGGCCACCTTCCGTGACGGCTGGCGCGCCAACGCGATCATCGATGCCGTGCTGACCAGTCATCGGAACGGCAATGTGTGGACGGAGGTTCCCTCATGAAGCTCGGTGTGTTCACGGCCCTGTTTGCGGGGCTGACGCTGGATCAGGTCATCGAGAAGGTCACGGCCGCGGGGCTCGACGCCGTGGAGATCGGCACCGGGGCGTATCCCGGCGCGGCGCACATCGACGTCGATGGCCTGCTGGCCAGCAAGGCGAAGGTGAAGGCCTATCGCCAGAAGCTGAGCGACGCGGGGCTCGTCATCTCGGCGTTGTCGTGCCACGGGAACCCGCTGCATCCCGACAAGGCGTTCGCCAGGTCGCACGACGAGGTGTTCCGCAAGACGATTCGCCTGGCCGAGGCGCTCGGCGTGGGCGTGGTGAACACGTTCTCGGGCTGCCCGGGCGACAGCGACGCGAGCAAGGGGCCCAACTGGGTCACGTGCGCGTGGCCGCCCGACTACCTCGCGGTCCTCGACTGGCAGTGGGAAAAGAAGGTCATTCCTTACTGGACGAAGGCGGCGAAGTTCGCCAGGGACCACGGCGTGCGCGTGGCGCTCGAATCGCATCCCGGTTTCGTGGTCTACAACGTCGAGACCGCGCAGAAGCTGCGCGCGGCCGTCGGCACGCAGATCGGCGTGAACTTCGATCCGAGCCACCTGTTCTGGCAGGGCGTCGACGTCCCTGCCGCCGTGCGCGCGCTGGGCGACGCGATCTTCCACTTCCACGCCAAGGACGTTGCACTCGACCGCGACAACGTCCGCATCAACGGCGTGATCGACGCCAAGTCCTACACCCGCATGACCGAGCGGTCGTGGCTCTTCCGCACGGTGGGCTGGGGACACGGCGCCATCGACTGGGCGGAGATCATCTCGGCGCTGCGTCTGGTCGGCTACGACCACGTCGTCAGCATCGAACATGAGGATGCCCTGGCGTCGGTCGACGAAGGCCTGGCCAACGCCGTGCGCTTCCTGCGCCCGCTCATCCTGAAGGAGCAGCCCGCCGAGGCGTGGTGGGTCTAGCCCGCATCGGTTTCTTGGTTTGACGACTCCGATAAGTCGGATCCGTCGGAAGTGGAGAAACCAATTTTGCGACTCTGATGGCGACGAGTCGCCGCTCGCTGGCGGCGGGGCCCGAAGGTCTCGCCGCCCGAGCATCTCCATCTTCATGCGCGCCACATTTGACACGCCTGCGTGCGGGTGGTACGGTCGCTGCCAATCCAACCCTGCCAGTAAGGTACTGAATTGGTATGACCAAATGCGTCGAAGACCAATCCAAGAAACCGTGTGACATTGCGGCGGCAGAGCTCGTGGTGCGGCACGTCAGGGATCGCATCGACCGCGGCGACATCGGCCCGGGCGACAGACTGCCCGCCGAGCGTGAACTGGCGTTGCAGGTCGGGGTGAGCCGCCCGAGCGTCCGGGCGGGGCTGCGCGCGCTCGCGGCCATGGGCGTGGTGCAGTCGCGCCACGGTGCCGGCACCTTCATTCGGGGCGGCCCGCCGTCGCTCGGCAGCGAGCCGCTCAGCTTCCTGGCAGCACTCCACCGTTTTTCGCGCGACGAGATGTTCGAGGCGCGGCGCATCCTCGAGGTCGGCGTGGCGGGACTCGCGGCCGAACGTGCCACGGGCGATCAGCTCGCATCGATCTCGGAAGAGATCACGGAGATGTACGCGTCGATGGACGACCCGCAGGAGTTCCTCCTGCACGACATCCGCTTCCATCGCGCCGTGGCCGCGGCTGCCGCCAATCCGATCCTGGCCTCCCTTGTCGAGATGGTGTCGGAATTGTTCTACGAGCAACGCCGCCGTACCGCCAACAGGGCGAGCGATCTCAAGGAAGCCGCCGAACACCATCGCGCGATCTACAACGCCCTGCGCAGCCACGACGCCGACCGAGCCCGTCAGGCCATGGACGCGCACCTGTCAGCCGCGCGTGAGCGGCAGCAGGATGAGGCGGGGAGAATGGCGGGAATTGCCGGAATGTCAGAATTGCAGACCTTCGAGGTCGTCCGCGTCAGAGCAGCGGCGGGGAAGTGATTCTCGAATCGTGAAATCGTGAAATCGTCCTGATATAGGATTGCCACCCTCGACATGTTCCAAGGATTCGATCTGAGTGGTCGCGTCGCCGTGGTGATAGGCGGCACGTCGGGTATCGGCAAGGCACTGGCGCACGGGCTCGCTGAAGCGGGAGCCGATGTCGTGGCCACGGGACGACGGCAGGCATTCGTCGACCAGGTGGCCGGTGAGATCGAGGCGTCGGGGAGGCGCACATCTCGGCTGACGGTCGACGTCGCGGATCGCGCGTCGCTCGTGGCGCTGCGCGACGGTGTCGCGGCGCAACTCGGGCCGTGCGACATCCTTGTCAACTGCGCCGGCCGCACGAAGCGATCGCCCACTCTCGAGGTGGACGAGGCCGACTGGTCAGCGATTCTCGAGACCAACCTCACGGGCACGCTGCGCGCCTGTCAGGTGTTCGCGCCGTCGATGATCGAACGCCAGTGGGGGCGCATCATCAACATCGCCTCGCTCTCGTCGTTCGTGGCGCTCTATGAAGTCGCTGCGTACTCCGCGAGCAAGGCGGCCGTCGCCTCGCTCACCAAGTCGCTCGCTATCGAGTGGGCGCGGCACGGCGTCACGGTCAATGCCATCGCACCAGGCGTGTTCAGGACGGACCTGAACACCGCGCTCCTCGACGGCACGGCGCGCGGCAGGGAGTTCCTCACCCGCACGCCGATGCAGCGTTTCGGCAGCATCGCCGAGCTCGCCGGCGCCGCCGTGTTCCTCGCGTCGCCCGCCGCCAGTTTCGTCACCGGCGAAGTCCTCGTCGTCGACGGCGGGTTCCTTGCCAGCGGCGTGAACCAGTAGCGGTCGTCCACCGGAGAATCCATGGCCCAGGCAGACGCCGCATCCCTCGGAGGCCCCGCCGGGCCGGCCGCCACAGGCAAACCCACCAACGTGCGCTGGATCGTCTGTGCGTTGCTGTTCTTCGCCGCGACGATCAACTACATCGACCGCAACGTGCTTGCGGTCCTCAAGCTGCCGCTGACCGAAGAGTTCGGGTGGTCGAACACGGAGTTCGGCTACATCAACTTCTTCTTCCAGGTCGCCTACATGTGCGGCATGCTGGCGTCCGGCTGGTTGATCGACAAGATCGGCACGCGACGCGGCCTGGCCATCGCGATCTTCCTGTGGAGCGTGGCGGCCATGCTCCACGCCGAAGCGCCCATCATCGGTAACGCCGTGCAGGGCGCGTTCGGTGCGCTCGGGCTCACGATGTCGGCGTCGGTGGCAGGCTTCGCGCTCTGCCGCGTGCTGCTCGGCGTCGGCGAAGCGGCGATCTTCCCCGGGTCCGTGCGCACGATCGCCGAATGGTTCCCGCAGCGCGAGCGTGCCCTCGCGACGGGGCTCTTCAACGCCGGCACCAACGTCGGCGCGCTGGCGACGCCCATCATCGTCCCGATCATCGCGATCAGGTATGGCTGGTACTGGGCGTTCGTCGGCACGGGCGCGATCGGTTTCCTGTGGCTCGTCGTGTGGTGGTGGCAGTACCGGACACCGCGCGAACATCCGCACGTCAACGCCGACGAGCTCGCGCTGATCGAGAGCGATCCGCCGGATGGGGCGGCGGTGAAGGTCCCCGGACTGGTCCTGGCGGGCATCGTCGCGGCCGTGTGCTTCGTGAGCGGCACGGTGGCCGTCACGTTCTTCGCAGCGCGCCTCATGGCCATCGTGCTCTTCGCCACGGGACTCATCACCGCGATCGTGCTCAACCCGCGTCGTCAGGTGTGGGCGTACGCGGTGGGCAAGTTCCTCACCGATCCGGTGTGGTGGCTCTACCTCACATGGCTACCCGATTTCCTCGTGAAGGCGCATCACGTGGACATCCGCGGGGCGATGCTGCCGCTGGCCACGATCTACCTCGTGGCCGACGTCGGCAGCGTGCTCGGCGGGTACGTGAGCTCGAAGCTGATGCACCGCGGCTACAGCGTCAACGCCGCGCGCAAGCTGACGATGGGCGTGTTCGCCGTGAGCGTGACGCCGATCGTGTTCGCGGCGCAGGTCGACAGCCTGTGGATGGCCGTCGCGCTCGTGAGCATCGCCGCCTCGGGACACCAGGCGTGGAGCGCCAACCTCTACACTCTGGTGAGCGACATGTTCCCGCGGCGCGCCGTGGGCAGCGTGATCGGCTTCGGCGGCATGATGGGGGCCTGCGGGGGTGCGATCATGCAGATCGCCGTGGGCGTCTGGCTCGACGCATCGAACAACAACTACGTGCCGATCTTCGTCGCGGCCGGCACGCTGTATCTCATTGCGCTGGCCGTCATCCACCTGCTGGTCCCGAGGATGACGCCGGCCAATCTCGAGACGTCCGCTGTGGCGTCGGGAGGACGGGCATGAGTCGGACCGATGTGGTCCGTGCGGTCGAAGCCAGTGGTGTGGTTGCCGTCATCCGTCTCAAGGATGCCGGCAAGCTGCGCTCGGTGGTCGACGCGCTGATTGAAGGTGGCGTCACGGCGATGGAGGTGACGATGACGGTGCCTGGCGCCGTCGGCCTCATCGAACAGCTCTCGAAGGATCTGCCGGGCGGCTTCCAGTTGGGCGCGGGCACGGTGCTCGATCCCGAGACCGCGCGACAGGTGATCCTCGCCGGCGCGTCGTACCTCGTGTCGCCCATCCTCGACCTGCGCACGATCGAACTGGCGCACAGGTACGATGTGGCCGTCATGCCCGGCTGCTACACTCCCACCGAGATCCTCACCGCCTGGCAGGCAGGTGCCGACATCGTCAAGGTCTTCCCGGCCACGACGCTGGGCCCCGGTTACATCAAGGACGTGAAGGCACCGCTGCCGCAGGTGAAGTTGATGCCGACAGGCGGCGTCACGCTCACCAACGCCGGCGACTGGATCAAGGCCGGCGCCTGCGCCGTCGGCGTGGGCAGTAACCTGGTCGACGCCAAGGCCCTCGCCGCCAACGATTTCGCCCAGATCGCCGAGAACGCCCGCGCCGTCGTCGCCAGCGTGAAATCGGCGCGCATCTAATCCCTGAGCCCCTGAGTCGCCATGAAAGTCGTTTCCTTCGGTGAAATCATGCTCCGCCTGAGCCCTCCGGGGTTCGAGCGGTTCCTCCAGACCCCGCAGTTCGTCGCAACGTTCGGTGGCGGCGAAGCCAACGTGGCCGTCAGCCTTGCCGCGTTCGGCCTCGAGAGCCACTACGTGACGGCGCTGCCCGACAACGCGATCGGCGAAGCGGCCATCAAGGCGCTCCGCGCCGAAGGCGTTCACACCGGGCACATCGTGCGGAGTGGCGACCGCATCGGCGTGTACTACGCCGAGACATCGGCGAGCCAGCGCGCGTCGCAGGTCATCTACGATCGCGCGCGGTCCGCTGTCGCCGAGATGACGCCGGGCACCGTCGACTGGAAGACCGTGTTCGATGGCGCGAAGTGGTTCCACTGCACCGGCATCACGCCGGCGCTCGGCGACAACGGCGCGGCGTGCGCGAAGGAAGCGCTGCAGGCCGCCAAGGCCGCCGGCGCGACGGTGAGCATGGACCTCAACTTTCGCAAGAAGCTGTGGTCCTCGAAGAAGGCGCAGTCGGTGATGCGGCCGTTGATGGAGTGGGTGGACGTCGTCATCGCCAACGAAGAAGACATCCAGTCGGTACTCGGCTTCGAGGTGCACGGGACCGACGTGACGACGGGCGAGCTCGACCTCGAGGCGTACAAGGCGACGGCCGCGGAAGTCGCCGCCACGTTCGACTGTTCGCTCATCGCGATTACGCTGCGCGAGAGCCACTCGGCCAGCGACAACGGCTGGAGCGCGGTGATCTACGAGAAGGCCACGGGCAGCTTCCAGCGGAGTCAGCACTACGACGTGCGGCTCGTGGATCGGATCGGCGGCGGCGACAGCTTCGCCGGCGGGCTGATCTACGGCCTCGTCACGGGCCGCTCGCCGATCGACGCGCTGCGGTTCGCCGTTGCCGCCAGCGCGTTGAAGCAGACGATCCCGGGCGATTTCAACCGCGTGTCCGTCCACGAGGTCGAGCGCCTCGTGAAAGGCGACGGCAGCGGCCGCGTCCAGCGATAGGACGCGCGCGGACGAAGGGGCTGAAGCCCCTGGCATGCCGCAAGCCCCGACACTCCACCGTCATGCTGATCTCCGACGCCCGCGTCATCGTCACGTGTCCGGGACGCAACTTCGTCACGTTGAAGGTCATGACCGAAGACGGCGTGTCCGGGCTTGGCGATGCCACGCTCAACGGACGCGAGCTGGCGGTGGCGAGCTATCTCGCCGATCACGTCGTCCCGCTGCTGATCGGACGCGACGCGCGTGCGATCGAGGATACGTGGCAGTACCTGTACAAGGGCGCGTACTGGCGGCGCGGGCCCGTGACGATGAGCGCAATCGCGGCCGTCGACACGGCGCTGTGGGACATCAAGGGCAAGGTGGCGAACCTGCCCGTCTATCAGCTGCTCGGCGGTGCCTCGCGCGAGAGCGTGCGGGTGTATGCGCACGCCAACGGGCAGGACGTCGAACACGCCGTCAAGGCCGTCGCGCAGCAGCTCGATCTCGGGTACACGGCCATCCGCGTGCAGTCGGGGGTTCCGGGTCTCGACAGCGCGTACGGCGTGGCGCGTCCCGGGACGCGGTACGAACCAGCGGAGAAGGGCGGCGCACCGGAGCATCGCTGGAGCAGCGAGGCGTACCTGAACTTCCTGCCGCGCCTCTTCGAACGCATCCGCGCCGAGTTCGGCGACGAGATCGATCTCCTGCACGACGTCCATCACAGGCTCACGCCGATCGAAGCCGCCCGGGCGGGGAAGCTGCTCGAGCCGTATCACCTGTTCTGGATGGAAGACCCGACGCCCGCCGAGAACCAGGAGGGCTTCCGGGTGATCCGCCAGCACACGACGACGCCGATCGCCGTGGGGGAAGTGTTCAACGCCATCTTCGACGCGCAGCACCTGATCCAGGCGCAGCTCATCGACTACATCCGCGCCACTGTCGTCCACGCCGGCGGACTGTCGCACCTGCGCAAGATCGCGGCGCTCGCCGAACTGCACCACGTGCGCACCGGGTGCCATGGCGCTACCGACCTGAGTCCCGTGTGCATGGCCGCGGCGCTGCACTTCGACATCAGCGTCCACAACTTCGGCATCCAGGAACACATGCCGCACGCGCCCGAGACCGATGCGGTGTTCCCGCACGAGTACGTCTATCAGGATGGCGTGATGCACCCGGGCGACGCGCCAGGCCTTGGCGTCGACATCGACGAGGGCCTCGCGGCGCAGTATCCCTATGACCCCGCGTACCTCCCCATCAACAGGCGGATGGACGGGACGGTGCACGACTGGTAGAACGTTCATGGCGCCTGGGGTGAAGCCCCTGGCCTCCAGTCCGGTGGCGGCTGCCCGACTGGCAATGGAGCGCACGGGCTTCAGCCCGTGCGACGACGGTGAGCAGTTCCGAAATTCGAAGGAGACCGTGATGACGCGTCGTGAACTTCTTGGGGCAGCGGCCTTGACGGCGGCCGGAGCGGCGGCGATGCCGGCGGTGGCGGGCGCGCAGCCGCGCAAGGCTCTTGCCGGGCGGCTGAAGCAATCGGTGTGTCGCTGGTGCTACAGCAAGATTCCGTTGACGGACTTCTTCAAGGCGTGCGCCGAGATGGGACTGCCGGCGATCGATCTCCTCACCGAAGAGGAGTGGACGATCGCCAGGCGTGACTTCGGGCTGACATGTTCGACGGGCTTCCCGTCGGTGCGATCGATTCCCGACGGCATCAACAACACGAAGTTCCACGACGGCATCGTCGCGTCGCTGACGGAGATGATCCCGAAGGCCGCGAAGGCGGGCGTGCCCAACGTGATCACGTTCTTCGGCAATCGCCGCGGGCAGGATCTCGAAGAGGCGAAGGTGAACAGCGTGGCGTGCCTGAAGCGCATCGCCCCGATCGCCGAGGCCGAGGGCGTGACGGTGATCGTCGAGCTGCTGAACAGCAAGGTCGATCACAAGGACTATCTCGGCGACCACACGGCGTACGGCGTCGACGTGTGCAAGCGCGTGGGGTCACCGCGCGTGAAGCTGCTCTACGACATCTACCACATGCAGATCATGGAGGGCGATGTCATGCGCACGATGGGCGACAACTGGGAGTACATCGCGCACCTGCACACGGGCGGCGTGCCCGGCCGGCACGAACTCGACGACACGCAGGAGCTGCAGTGGCGCTCGATCGCGAAGTTCGTCGCCGACAAGGGGTACACGGGCTACTTCGCCCACGAGTTCGTCCCGTCGCGCGATCCCCTGACGTCGCTGCGCGAAGCCGTGACACTGTGCGATGTCTGACGGGATGGTGTTCCAGGGCCATCGGCCATCGGAACAGCCTGAGCGCGGGAAGTGCGCGCGGGTGGCGCCGGACGGGGCCGCCCCGCCCGGGTCGACGAGCCTCTCCCGTACCAGTGCTGTTGGCGAGGAGGACGGGTGGGGCTGTCCGGCGACAGGACCCGCGCGCAGAGGCCGCGTGAGTGCGGCCCTACTTCAGTTTCGTATCGAAGCTTCGGACTTTTCGGGCGAGGGCGGCCACTTCGCCCTCGGTGAACTGGCCCTTGAACGGCATCATCGCGGTGCCGGAGACGCCGTTCGTGATGGTGTTCATCAGCTCCTTGACCGACGAGCCGTGGAGCCACACGCCATCGACGAAGTTCATGTTCGGGATGGGCGAGTTGCCGTCCAGCGTGTGACAGACGGCGCACTTGGTCTTGAAGATCTCCTCGGCCGATTCGATCTCCGCCGCGGTAGGGACCGGGCCTGCGGCGGCCTTGGCCGCCGCCTTCTTCTTCGCCTGGGCGAGCGTGATCGTGCTGCCCGCGCCCGCCATCATCACCATCGCCAGGAACCCGGCGCCAATCGTCCGTCCCGTGATCATCGTCGGTACATCCTCGTTCGCGACTTGCGTGTCGGGGCCACAGGGTACAGGCGGCTGATGGCTCCGGACAAGCCCGGTGACAGCAGGGACGGCCCGCGTGAGCCGTCCCTGCCAGATTGACGATCAGGAGCCCTGGCTGGCCGCCTTCGCCCACGCGCTGGCGTAGCCGTTCATGTCCGCGGCGGACGGCGTGCCGTCCACGAGCAGGATGCGATAGCGGAACGTGGCGGGCGTGCCTTCGGCGATGGAGAAGTTCAGCGTGTCCTTCCCATCGCTGAGCGCCGCCTGGCCGAGCGGGTTGGCGGCAAACAGGCCGTAGCCGCGCGCGTGCCAGTAGGTGGGGTAGCCCGGGTTGCCGGGCGCGTCGAGGATGGCCACCGTCACCGGCTTGCCGTCGACGGTCCCCGCGAGCGCCGTCCACGTGCCGCGCGTGCCCCACACGTCCTTGCCGACCTTGCCTTCGCTCGTGAGGTACTTCCCCGTGACGCCCGTGGTGTCCATGTTGGCCATCCGCGTCACGCGGCCGGCGGCGTCCTTGAACTCACCGCCCTTTTCGGCCGGATCCTCGAGCGCGCGGATCACGCGCAGGCCGAGCATCCCTTCCTTGTTGTCGGGTAGCCTCACGGTGCCCCCGCCGGCGGGGACCGCAAGCGTCGTCACGCGATCGATGGCGCGCACGCCGTTGGGCAACGCCCTGAACGTGTATGTCGTCGACTCCTGCAGGCGGGTCTTGCCGTCGCCGGACACCCAGTCGGCCGTCACCTTCAGCACGGCGTGGTCGCCCTTGCTCTCGGCGGAGACGATCGCGCGGTGCTCGACCGATCCCATCTTCGCCTTCTGGTCCGGTTTGATCGCGTCGGAGTTGTTCCAGAAGTCGAAGCCGTCCACGTCGCCGTAGTTGAGCCACAGGCCGACGTGGTGCGGATGGTCCTGCCGCTCGTTGGCCAGCGGCGGGAACCCGCGCGTGATCACGGTACCCGCGCCGGTGCGGATCGGATAGAGCACGGGCTTCTCGAGCGAGTCGGGCCACGCGTACGACGTGAACGGCTTGCCGTCCACGGTGACCTCCACCACCTTGTCCGCCGGCTTGCTGGTGATCGCCACCTTCGGTGCCTGCGCCGTCACGACAAGCCCCCCGAGCACGCACGCGAGCGTGACGGCGAGTGGGGCCGGGCTCGGAGAGCCGGCCCTACCAGGAGAACCGATCGCCGCGCGCGACCGTAGGGGCGACGCATGCGTCGCCCCTACACGGCTGGTCACCTGCGTTGGAGTTGCTGAATTCCTGCTAACGTCGTGCTGCACTTGGTACTCCCTCACCACCGACGACCACGTCCTGCGTGGCGTCGTTGAACGTGACGCGTTGACCCGTCTGGATGGCGGCAATCGTCATGCACAGGGCCACCGAGTGACTGTAGCCGGCCTCGACGCTCGCGTTCGGCGCCTTGCGGCTGCGCACGCATTCCATCCAGTTGCGCATGTTGGCCGACGTCGCGTCGTCTGCGCCGGTGTCGGCTCCCGTCTGCTGCGACGCTGCTTCGGCAATCGTCATCGACGGCAGCATGTTGGCTTTCATGCCCATCGACCTGGCGTAGTTCTCGCGCAGGCCGCCGGTGTCGGACACGGTGTTCTTGTCGAGATCGAGCATGCCGCCGTTGGAGTAGTAGTACTCCTTCACGTCGCCCGCGGCGTTGGTCATGCGCGAGCTGTAGATCACCTGGAAGCCCTTGCCCGGATCGTCCAGCGGACCGTAGTCGAAGACGGCCGTGAAGGTGTCCCAGTTGCGGCGGCCGTCCTTCCACAGATAGATGCCGCCGTTGGCCACCACGCTGCGCGGCCGCGGACAGCCGGTGAACCAGTGCACCGTGTCGATCTGGTGGACGAGCCATTGGTCAGGGATCCCTGACGAATAGGGCCAGAACAGTCTGAACTCGAGATACTTGCGCGGGTCGAAGGCTTCCTTCGGCCGGTTGAGCAGGTAGCGGTTCCAGTCGGTGTCCTCTTCCCGCAGCGTGCCGACGACGGAGGGGCGCCGCCAGCGTCCGGGCTGGTTGACGTTCCACGTCATCTCGACGGCCACGATGTCGCCGAACTTGCCCGACTTCAGGTACTCGTACGCCTGCTGGTAGTTCTTCGCGCTGCGGCGCTGCGTGCCGATCTGCACGATCTTGCCCGTGTCCTTCACCGCCGCGCGCAGCGCGCGCGCGTCGTCCATGGTGTTGGCCATCGGCTTCTCGACGTAGGCGTCGCGCCCGGCGCGTACGGCCTCCACGCCATGAAGGGCGTGCTGGAAGTCAGCCGTGGCGACGAGCACGGCATCCACGTCGTTGCGGGCATAAAGCTCGTCGTTGTTGCGACAGACGATGGGCGACGACTGTCCGAGTTTCTGGAGCGCTGCTGCACCGGCCTGGCGCCGGAGGCTCCAGATGTCGGACACGGCGACGATCTCGAAGTTCAACTCCGCGGCGTGCTTCTGGTGGGCGGGGATGAGGCTTCCTCGACACCTGTCGGAGAAGCCGACGATACCGACGCGGACGCGGTCGTTGGCACCGACGATGCGGGCATAGCTGCGCGCCGGCAGGCTGGCAGCCGCGGCAGTCGCACCGGCCGCCTGGAGGAATTGTCGACGATCTGGCATTGATACCTCCGGGGAGGGCGCACGAGAGGTCGAACCACTTCGCGCGTACGGGGTCGTGAGTCGTGCGTCGCAGAAGTACTACAGACCACGGGGCAGTGCAAGGGCGATGCAGTGGGTGTCCACGTGTACTTGACGGACCTTCGAGCGTGTGCTACATCTTGCTGGTTTCTAACGACGCAAGGGCTCGCATACATGCCGTTTGACGGCGGTTCGTGGGCGGTCATTCATGTGCGTGTGACTTCATGCGTCGATGAGGTGGCGCGTTCGCGGGTCGAAGTGGTGAGACAACTCGTCACGCGGTTGTGATGCGAATGCGTAACTCTTTCCTGTGGCGCCCGGTGAGCGTCGCAGGCGCGGTCGTCCTCTCCGGCCTGCGCCACTTCGGTGCAGGGGCGACTGTCTGTTGTGCCGGTTGGACTGGTGTCGGAGCGCGGGTTCCGGCACGGATCGAGGAAGGATGATCGACATGGGGAAGCTCCACGTGAGGAGGAGCCTGCAATGCCTGACGGCGTGCGCGGTGCTGCTGCTCGCCGGAACGCCGGCGTTCGCGCAGTTCGAGCGCAGCCGCGTGGCCGGTACCGTCAGGGACCAACAAGGCGGCGTGATGCCGGGCGTGACCGTGACGGCCACCAACCTGGGCACCAACCGCGCGGATACCACCATCACCGACGACGCGGGCTTCTATGTGCTGGCGACGCTGATGCCGGGACAGTACTCGGTCAGCGCGGAGCTTCAGGGCTTCAAGAAGGCGGTCCGTCCGACGGTGCAACTCGACGCCGCCGGTTCGATTTCGCTGGACTTCACGCTCGAGACCGGTGAGCTCTCCGAGGAAGTCACCGTCACCGCCGAAGGCCAGCTGCTCCAGACGGACGTGGCACTCCGCAAGACCGTCGAAGCCAAGGACATCGAGCAGCTCTCCTTCAACGGTCGCAACCCGATCGGCGTGGCGGGCCTCAAGGCCGGCGTCAGCGGCGGGTCCTTCAACAACTACGGCACGTTCAGCCTGTCCAATGGCGGTTGGAACATCAACGGCAGCCGGGGCGACGAGAACAACATCACCGTCGACGGCGCGACGGCCGTGCGCACCCGTTCCAACGGCGCCATCGTCGGCGTGCAGAACGTGGACACCGTGCAGGAGGTGCAGGTCCTCACCGGCAACTACATGCCCGAGTACGGGCGCGCGAGCGGCGGGCAGGTGCGCATCATCACCAAGAGCGGCAGCAACCGCTTCTCGGGCAGCGCCGGCTACTACTACCGCGACGACAAGCTCCAGGCCAACACCTGGGGACGCAACCGCAGCACCAACGCGGCCGAGAACAGCGGGCCGGCGGCCTTCGACTTCAAGCAGTACGGCTACTCCTTTGGCGGTCCGTTGCTGAAGAACCGGTTGTTCTTCTTCGGCGCACAGGAATGGGCCAAGCAGGACGCGACGGCCACCGCGATCATCACGGTGCCCACGGCGGCGATGCGCCGCGGCGATTTCAGCGAGTTGTTGAACCCCGGCAACGGGTTCTTCAGCGGCGCGCGCGTGATCAACGATCCCCTCACGGGACAGCCGTTCCCGGGCAACATCATTCCGGCCGATCGCCTGTCGCCCAACGGGATCGCGCTGATGAACCTGTACCCGGATCCGACACCCGGCTTCCGCCAGGGCTCGGCCAACGCGATCATCACCAGCGACAATCCGCAGCAGCAGCGCAAGGACAACATCCGTTTCGACTGGCGTCCCTCGTCGAACCACCAGCTCTCGTACCGCTTCTCGAAGAGCAGCTACACGGCGATCGATGCGTTCCGCGGCAACTTGCCCTACGCGCGGACCGACTGGGATCGCCCCAACTTCACCACGACGGCGAGTTGGACGAGCACGTGGCGGTCCAATATCGTCAATGAACTGACCTTCACGGCCGGCCGTGACGACGTGTTCATCAACGTGTACACCGAGAGCGGCCTGTATCAGCGCAGCCGCACCGGGGTGAACTATCCGTACATCTTCGCGGAGAAGGAGATCGTCGACAAGATTCCGACGGTCACCGGTACGGGCTTCCAGGACATCGATGGCGGGCCGTATCCGGCGTCCTCATCAGGGCCGATCAAGACGGTGACCAACACGACCACATGGGTCAAGGGACGCCACACGTTCAAGGCCGGTGTCGCGTTCGAGTACTCGGGCGAAGACGACTTCGACCAGATCAACGTCTCCGCGATTCCGGGGAGCACGAACAACCAGAACGGCCGCTTCGAGTTCTCCGACACGCGCGCCGGCGGCACGGGCACGGCGATGGCGAACCTGGCGATGGGGCGGTTCACCAACTACGCCGAACTCGGCCAGCGCAACTTCACGAAGTGGCGCGCGCTCGCGACCGACGTCTTCGTGCAGGACTCATGGCGTCCCAGCGCCAAGCTGACCGTCGAAGGTGGCGTGCGCTACGTCTACTGGCCGCCCTGGCACTCCACGACCAACAACATCGGCACGTTCAGTGAAGCCGCGTACAACCCGGCCAACGCGCCGACGGTCAACCCGGCCAACGGGCGTCTGTCCGGCGGCGTGCGCTACAACGGCGTCATCCTTCCCGGTGACGGCTTCACGGGCGACGCCGCCTCCTCGGTGGTCGCCAGCGACCCGGCGGTGCTGGCGCTGTTCGGCGGTCACCCGCGCGGCCTGTCGCAGACGCACAAGAACGTCTTCGAACCGCGCCTGGGCGTCAGCTACCAGTGGAACGAGAAGACGGTGCTGCGTGGCGCGGCGGGTGTCTTCCACAATCGCCTGCCGCTCAACGACTCGACCCTGCTCGGCGGCAACCCGCCGTTCCAGCCGCAGGCCACCGTGTCCAACGGCAGCGTGGACAACCCCGGTGGCGTCGGCGTGAACCCCGGCGACCTGCCGATCGGCATCACGGCGCAGGATCTCGTGTTCAAGTCGCCGACGTCGTACCTCTGGTCGACGGGCGTGCAGCGCGAAGTGCCGTTCGGCTTCATCGTGGACGTCACCTACGTCGGCCGGCGCGGTCTCTACCTGCAACGTGAGCGCAACATCAACCAGTTGCCGCTCGGGACGCTGAACAACCCGGCCAACGCGGGCGTCAACATCGCGGCGCTGCGGCCGTATCGCGGCTACGGCCTCATCCGTCTGTCGGAGAACGCCGGGTCGTCGACGTACAACAGCCTGCAGATCTCGGCCGACCGTCGGTACACCAACGGTCTCAAGGTGGGTGCGGCGTACACGCTGGGCAAGTCGACCGACAATGGCTCCGACAAGCGGAACGTACTCTGGAACACGTACGACGACACGCTCTACTTCGGGCCGTCGAACTTCGACAGACGCCACGTGTTCAACTTCTATTACATCTACGACCTGCCGTTCTTCCGGGACCAGAGCACGCTCGTGGGCAACCTGCTCGGTGGCTGGCAGATCTCGGGCGCGACGTTCATGCGCTCGGGCACGCCGTTCACCGTGGGTCAGACGTCGCAGGACATCGCCGGCATCGGCGACGTCAGCGTCGGCCAGCCGTGGAGCCAGACCGGGAACGCGAGCATCAACCACCAGCTCTACGACGGCACGCCCGGATCGGTGTCGCTCGACAGGAGCGTGTTCGTACGTCCGGCCAACTCCACGTTCGGCAACTCGCCGCGCAACGCCTACTACAACGCGGGCGAGATGCAGTGGGACCTGGCGCTGTTCAAGAACTTCAACCTGGGCGGCATCCGCCGCCTCCAGGTCCGCGCCGAGGCGTTCAACTTCCTCAATCACCCGAACCTCGGTGGCATCAACAGTAACCCCCTCAGCGGCGACTTCGGCCGTATCACGTCCAAGGACGGCAACCGTCGCGACATCCAGTTGAGCGTGCGGTTCCAGTTCTAGAAGCAAAAGAGGCCGGGCCTTCGGGCCCGGTCTCTTCTCCGGCAACCGGCAACCCGGCAACGGGCAACCGGCTCACTCACATGGGGACAAGGGGCCGGGCTTGCCCGGCCCCTACGAAGAACAGGGTCGACATACCGGTTGCCGGTTGCCGGTTGCCGGTCCTGTGTACACTTTCCGGATGAATCGCGTCCGGTCCTTCCTCCTCGCGGCGGCGTGTCTTGCCGTCCCCGCGCTCGGGGCGGCGCAGCCCGCCGGCACCTCGTTGGCCATCACCGGCGCCGTGCGGACGCCGCTCACGATCGACGCGCGACAGTTGGCGACGTATCCGCGTCAGACCGTCGAGGTCACGAGCCAGGAACGAACCGTCAGGTATGAAGGCGTGCTCGTGGGTACGCTGCTCGAGCGCGCCGGCGCGACTGTCGGCCCCGACCTGCGCGGTGCCGCGCTCGCTACCTACGTCGTCGCCACAGGGGCCGACGGCTATCGCGTCGTCTTCGCGATCGCGGAACTCGATCCTGCGATGTCGGCGGCCGACGTGCTGGTGGCCGACACGGCCGACGGCAAGCCGCTCACCGAAGCACAGGGTCCCTTCCGCCTCGTCACGCCGAAGGATCGCCGCGGCGCTCGCGGCGTCAGGCAGTTGCAGCGCCTCGACGTCGTACGCCTTCCGAGCCCGTGAACGTTTCTCATTCCAGGCGATTGGAAACCTCAAGGCGGCTTTCCTTCGGCCTCCGTCTGCTTGTCGCGTTGGCGTGCATGTGCGCGGCGTGGCCAGCGGCGGCGCAGGGGCCTCGCGTGGCGGCGGCGGCTGACCTGAGCGTGGCGCTCGAAGACGTTGCAGGACAGTTCACCAGAGATACAGGCGAATCGGTCACGCTCGTGTTCGGCGCGTCGGGTACGCTGACGCGGCAGATTCGCGACGGGGCGCCGTTCGAGCTGTTCCTCTCGGCCGACGAGGCGTTGGTCGCTGACCTTGCCAACCGCGGCCTCACGCGCGACGAGGGTGTGCTGTACGCGGTGGGACGACTTGCGCTGTTTGCTCCGAACGGCTCACCGCTGCGTCCCGACGAGGGACTCGACGGACTTGCGCGCCTGCTCGCCAACGGCGGTGTCACACGCTTTGCCATTGCCAACCCCGCACATGCGCCGTACGGCCGCGCCGCGGAAGCGGCACTCCGGGCACGACGACTCTGGGACGCCATCCAGCCGCGCCTCGTCCTTGGCGAGAACGTGGCGCAGGCCGCGCAGTTCGCGGCGACCGGCGACGCCGTGGGCGGCCTCATCGCGCACGCGATCGCCCTGGCGCCCGGAGTGCGTGCCCGCGGCACGTCCGCGCTGATCCCCGCCGATCTCCATCCGCCACTGCGTCAGCGCATGGTGCTCATGAAGAAGGCAGGACCGACCGCAGGGCGCTTCTACGCCTATCTCCAGTCGCCGGCGGCGCGCCGCATCTTCGAGCGCTACGGCTTCACGCTCCCTGACTGACGCGGCAGCGATGGACTGGCTTGCGCTTCGCGTCTCGTTGTCGCTCGGTGCGTGGACCGTCGCGCTCCTGCTGCCCCTCGGCGCATGGCTCGGGCATCGTCTGGCCACGCGGCCGATGCGCGGCAAGGCCTTGGTCGAAGCGCTCGTCGCCGTGCCGCTGCTGCTGCCGCCCACGGTGCTCGGCTACTACCTGCTCCAGGCCTTCAGCGTGCGATCGCCGCTCGGCGCCGCGTTCGAGCGCCTCGTGGGCCACGCGCTCGCGTTCTCGTTCGAAGGGCTCGTGCTCGCCTCGGTGATCGCCAACATCCCCTTTGTCGTCCAGCCGGCGCAGCGCGCCTTCGAGGCCATCCCGCTCAACGTCAGGGAAGTGGCCGCGTGTTGCGGCCTTTCGCCGTGGCAGCGCTTCCTCCGCGTGGAGATGCCGCTCGCGTGGCCCGGTCTCCTCACCGCCGCGATCCTGGCCTTCGCGCACACGCTCGGCGAATTCGGCGTCGTGCTCATGGTGGGCGGCAGCCTGCCGGGCGAGACGCGCACGCTCAGCATCGCCATCTACGATCGCCTCCAGGCCTTCGACGACACCGGCGCGGGCATCATGGCCGCGACGCTCCTCGCGCTCGTCATCGTGACGCTGGCGGTGACGTATCTCCTCGGCCGGCGGGTGGCCCGTCGTGGGTGATCGCGCGCTCACCGTCGCGCTCCGGCAACGCAGCCCGATCCCGCTCGACGTCGCCTTCGGCGTGGAGCCGGGCGAGGTGCTGGCGTTGTTCGGCCCGTCGGGCAGCGGCAAGACGACGGTCCTGCGGTCGATCGCCGGGTTGTACACACCGGCATCGACGCTCGTGCGTTACGGAACCGACGTGTGGTCGGACACGACGGCTGGCGTCCATGTGCCAGTCCACCTCCGCCGGCTCGGCTTCGTGCCGCAGGACGCGGCCCTGTTTCCGCACCTCGGCGTCGTCGACAACGTGACGATCGCGCTTCTGCACCTGCCGCGCGCGGAGCGCCGCGCCCGTGCGATCGACGTGCTGGAGCAGGTACACCTGTCGCACAGGCTGGGTCGCCGGCCTGCCGATCTGTCTGGCGGCGAGCGCCAGCGCCTCGCCCTGGCTCGCGCCCTGGCGCGCAACCCGCAGGTGCTGCTGCTCGACGAACCCTTTGCCGCCCTCGACCGTCGTCTTCGTCTGGCTCTCCACGCCGAACTGGCCGAGGTGCGCCGCACCCTCGACGTCCCGATCGTCCTGGTCACGCACGACCAGGACGACGTGACCCGCATGGCCGACAGGGTGGTGGAATGCCGAATGACGAATGACGAATGACGAATGACGGGGCTCGGCCTTCGGTTCCTCGAACGCCGGGCAACGCGTGGGCGGCTCGTCCAACCCCACCTCGTAGGGGCGACCCTTGTGGTCGCCCGGCCCGTCGCCGTCTGTCCGGTGCCCGGCCGTCCGGCGCCCGGTGCCCGGTGCCCGGATGTTTTGCAGTACACTCCGCGATGTCGTGCGACCTCATCGTCCGCTCATGCCGTGCTCTCGGGCACTGACGGCCGTCGCGCTGTGTTCGATCGGCGCCGCCGTGGCGATCTCGCAGCCGGCGCTGAAGACGGAGCCGCCATCGGTCTACACCGAGACGATCCCAGGGACGAAGGTGACGTTCGCGATGGTGGCGGTGCCCGGCGGCACGTTCATGCTCGGCAGTCCCGCGAGCGAACCCGGTCGCGACGCCGACGAGGGCCCCCAGGTCGAAGTGACCATCAAACCCTTCTGGATCGGCAGGACCGAGGTCACCTGGGACGAGTACGACCAGTTCGCGTTCGTCGGCAACACCGGCGCGCGCACGGGTGACGGCGGTGCGGCGGCAGACAGCGATGCCGTGAGCAAGCCGTCGCGTGCGTACGGCGACGAGGCCAAGGGCTACGGCAAGGGGAAGATGCCGGCGCTCGCGATGACGCAGCACGCGGCGATGGAGTACTGCCGCTGGCTCTCGCAGGTCACCGGCAAGGCGTATCGCCTGCCGACCGAAGCGGAGTGGGAGTACGCGGCGCGTGCCGGCGACACGGGCGCGGCACCGGCCACGCTCGACGATCAGGCCTGGCACATGGGCAACTCCAACGAGGCGCCGCACCTGGTCGCGTCGAAGACACCCAACGCCTTCGGCCTGTACGACATGCTCGGCAACGTCGCCGAGTGGACGTTCGACATGTATGCCGACGCGCGCTACGCCGAGTGGGCGCCGAAGGCCACGCAACCTGTCGCACTGCCGACAGACAAGCGCTATCCGCACGCCACGCGCGGCGGATCGTTCATCGAACCTGCCGCCAGGTTGCGCTACGCCAACCGCCAGTCGTCGCACGAGGACTGGAGCCAGCGCGATCCGCAGGTCCCGCAAAGCATCTACTGGCACACGGACGCCGACCACGTCGGCTTCCGCGTGGCCCGTGCCGTCGACGAACAACAGAACCTGAGAGGGTTCAAGAGCGCGGTGATCAAGGACAGTCCTGATCGCTGACGTCTGAGCCACACGCCACCACCGTCAGCCACGAGGTTCCCATGTCAGACCAGACCCCATCCTCTCGACGCGATTTCCTGAAGACGACGACGGCGGCTGCCGTGGGGAGCGGACTTGTCGGATGGCAGGCGATCCCGGGCGCGCATGCGCAGGGCAGCGACGAGATCCGCATCGGCCTCATCGGTGCCGGCGGGCGCGGCAGCGGCGCGGTTGCCGACGTGTTCAAGGGGCACGAGCAAGGCGGCGTGCGCCTGGTCGCCGTGGCCGACATGTTCGCTGATCGCCTGGAGCAGAGCCTCAAGCGTCTCGCGACGGCGCACGGCGACAAGGTGTCGGTGAAGCCGGAGCACCAGTTCACGGGCTTCGACGGCTACCAGAAGGTGGTGGCGCTGCCCGAGGTCAACTACATCATCCTCGCGTCGCCTCCGGGCTTCAGGCCCACGCACCTCGAAGCCGCCATCAAGGCAGGGAAGCACACCTTCACGGAGAAGCCGGTGGCCGTCGACGCGCCGGGGATCCGCAAGGTGATGGCGCTTGCGAAGGAGGCCGAAGCCAGGGGCCTCAACATCGTTGCCGGGACGCAGCGGCGGCATCAACACGGCTACGTGGAGACGATGAAGCGCGTGCACGACGGCGCCATCGGCGACATCGTGTCGGCGCGCGCGTACTGGAACCAGGGCTTCCTCTGGAAGCGCGATCGGCAGCCCGCGTGGACCGACATGGAGTGGCAGCTCCGTAACTGGCTCTACTTCACCTGGCTCTCCGGCGATCACATCGTGGAGCAACACATCCACAACATCGACGTGATCAACTGGGCCAAGCGCGGACACCCGGTCAAGGCGACGGGGATGGGCGGACGGCAGGTGCGTACCGACAAGGCGTACGGGCACATCTTCGACCACTTCGCGATCGACTACGAGTACGCCGACGGGTCGCACATGATGAGCATGTGCCGGCAGATCGACAACTGTGCCAACAGCGTGTCCGAAGCGCTCGTCGGCACGAAGGGGCAGTGCCAGGCCGACAAGTACGAGATCAGCGGCGCGTCCGCGTGGCGGGGCGGGAAGGATCCGATCAGTCCCTACGTACAGGAGCACATCGACCTCATCCGGATCATCCGCGCCGGCCAGCGCATCAACGAACTGCAGACGGTGGCCGAGTCCACGCTCACGGCGATCATGGGTCGCATGTCTGCGTATTCGGGCAAGGCCATCACGTGGGACGAGGCGCTGGCATCCGACGAGGCCATCGTCCCGACGACGCTGCAACTCGGCCCGATTGCCACGCCGCCCGTCCCGATGCCGGGCCAGGGCACCAACTGACAAGGAGTTCATGCGTATGAAGCGGATGGCAAGCATGGCGCTCGCCGCGCTGGTGGCGACGGCCACCCCGGCGTTTGCACAAACGGGCGCGGGGTGGACCAGCCTGTTCGACGGCAAGAGTTTCGAGGGATGGCGATCGTTCAAGAGCGAGACGCCGCCTGACGGCTGGACCGCGGCCGACGGCGTGCTCTCGCGCACCGGCAAGGGCGGCGACATCATGACCGTGCGCGAGTTCGGCAGCTTCGAGCTCGAGCTCGAGTACAAGATCGCCCCCGGCGGCAACAGCGGAATCATGTACCGCGTGATCACCGAGGGGAACGCGCCGTACTGGAGCGGACCCGAATACCAGATCCTCGACAACGAGCGGCACCCCGACGCGAAGAACGGTCCGGACCGCCTCGCCGGCGCCAACTACGATCTCATCGCGCCGTCGGCAGCGGTGAGCAAGCCGGCCGGCGAGTGGAACAGCGTGCGCATCGCCATCCACGGCAACCACGTGGAGCACTGGCTGAACGGTACGAAGGTCGTGGAATACGTGCTCGGCAGCCCGGAGTGGACGGCGCTCGTGGCCGACAGCAAGTTCAAGGCGTGGCCGATCTACGGCAAGGCGTCGCGCGGGCACATCGTGCTGCAGGATCACGGTGACCTGGTGGAGTTCCGCAACATCCGCATCAAGGACCTGAACTGATGTCGTCTGCCGTCCGTATCAAGCTCTCCATCCTGATGTTCCTCCAGTACTTCATCTGGGGGACGTGGTACGTGACGATGGGGCCGTACCTGAACGAGACGTTGAAGTTCAACGGCTCGCAGATCGGCCTCGCGTACGGCGCCACGGCGCTGGCCGCCATCGTCTCGCCGTTCTTCGTCGGCATGATCGCCGACAGGTTCTTCGCCACCGAGAAGATCATGGCGGTGCTGCACCTGGCGGGCGCCGTGCTGCTGTTCTTCGTCTCGACGGTCGGGGATTTCGGATCGTTCTATCCGGTCCTGCTCATCTACACGCTGTGCTACATGCCGACGCTGGCGCTGGCCAACTCGCTGTCGTTCAGGCAGATGACCGACCCCGGCACGCAGTTCCCGAGCGTGCGCGTGCTCGGGACGATCGGCTGGATCATCGCCGGCTACGCGATCACGCTGCTCGGATTCGGGAAGAGCTCGGGCATGTTCCTCACCGCCGCCGTGTCGTCGGCGGTGCTCGGCGTCTACAGCCTGGCGCTACCGCACACGCCGCCCACCAGCACCGGTGGCAGCGTGACGATGCGTGACATTCTCGGGCTCGACGCGCTGGCGCTGCTGAAGGAGCGGTCGTTTGCGATTTTCGTGATCGGTTCGTTCCTGATCTGCATCCCGTTACAGTTCTATTACGGGTTGGCGGGCACGTTCCTCAGCGAGATCGGCGTGGCCAACGTCGAGTCGATCATGCCGTTCGGGCAGTGGTCCGAACTGGGCTTCATGCTGCTCATGCCCGTCCTCTTCGCGCGCCTCGGCGTGAAGTGGATGCTCATCGTGGGCATGATCGCGTGGACGCTGCGCTACACCCTGTTCGCGCTCGGTGATGCCGGCCCCGGTTTCTGGATGCTGTTCCTCGGCATCCTGCTGCACGGCATCTGCTACGACTTCTTCTTCGTCACGGGCCAGATCTACGTGGACAAGAAGGCGCCGGCGCACCTGCGCGGCGCGGCGCAGGGTTTCATCGCGTTCGTGACGCTCGGCCTCGGCATGTTCATCGGCTCGCTCGTGTTCGGCCCGGTGCTCGATGCCAACGTCGTGGCGGGCGGGCACGACTGGAAGAGCGTGTGGATGGTGCCGGCGGGCTTCGCGCTCGTCGTGCTCGTGCTCTTCGCCGTACTCTTCAACGATCGCGCATCAGCCGAATCGAAGTAACACCGCACCACAGCGTGACGCGTGCCGCCGGTACGCGTCACGCGAGTCCTTCCTCTCCCATGTCCCTCAGGACCGTCCACCTCACGCGGTACGTCACGCCGCTGCGCGAGGGCGGCTCGCTGCCCGCCATCGTCGAGGCAGACGATGACGGGCTCTACGTCCTGAAGTTCCGCGGCGCGGGGCAGGGCGCCCGGGCGCTCGTCGCCGAAGTCGTGGCCGGCGAGCTCGCCCGCGCCATCGGCCTGCCCGTGCCCGAGATCGTGCTCGTCGAACTCGACGCCGACCTCGCGCGCACCGAGCCGGATCCGGAAATCCAGGAGCTGATTCGCGCGAGCGCGGGGCTCAACCTCGCGCTCGACTACCTGCCGGGATCGGTGACCTTCGATCCGGTGGCCGAGCGTGTCGACGCGGTGCTGGCCTCGCGCATCGTCTGGTTCGACGCGTTGACGAGCAACGTCGATCGCACTGCGCGCAATGCCAATCTGCTGATGTGGCACCGGCGGCTCTGGCTCATCGACCACGGCGCCTGCCTGTACTTCCATCACGGTACGTCGCCGGCCGATTTCCTGGCGCGCGCCGACGATCCGTTCGCGCGCATCGCCGAACATGTGCTGCTCCCGTTCGCCAGGGAGATCGCCGAGGCCGACGCGGTACTCGCGTCGTCGATCGGCGAGGCGATGGTGGCGCAGGTGATGGACCTGGTGC